>JBQCFH010000078.1:0-2044 GCA_051959385.1 Rhizobiaceae bacterium
AATGCTCTAAAGTTCAGCGCAATCGGCCCGGCGCACATCCGGCGTAGAGAAGAATCGACTGCAGACCATGTCGCAACTCTCCGACGGCGATATCTACGCTGCCCAGGCCTTGTTGCGACGCGCGCTGCTGGATCGCGAAAGGGTACGCCACGCCGAGGCGCGGGACCTGACGGCCCGGCTGCTGGTCTACTTCCATGATCCCGCCAAGCTGTGGCATATCGCCGCGGACTGGCTGATGGAGGTCATGACCGCGGAGCGGGCCGACGGAGGTCTGTTTCCCTCCGGCGGGGACGTCTATTACCCTGGACAGTTCGAGCAGCGGCGCGATGAGGAAAAGATCCCTTCCATCCGCAGCGTCCGCGTTCCGGTCCAGAACGAGTCGACCAGCGCGCTCTTGGCCTCCCGCGAGCCGCTGGTGTTCATCGCCGTGCCGCACAATCGTCTCTTGGGCCCGCAGCTGGCCTGCGAGCTCGCGCGCTGCGGAACGGCCGTCAAGATGGCCGCGGCGCTGCGCACGCGCATGGGCATTTTCGGCGCCGTTTGCGCCGATCGCATCGGGTCCGACGACCGGACCTTCAGCGGATCGCAGTTCGAGCTCTTTTCCGACGTCGTGCGTGAAGTGCTTGGTCCGATACTTGGCGCGCGCGCGGCGATCGACGAGCACATTAAATCAGACGGCGAAAAGGAGCGGCTCGCCTCGCTGACCCCCGCAGAAAGGCGGCTGACGGAACTGGTCGCAAGGGGGTGTTCGTACAAGGAGATCGCCAACGCGATCGACCGCTCGGTCCACACGGTCGACCACCAGCTTCACAGCATTCGGCGAAAGCTCGGCGTGGGATCGCACGCCAGACTGGTCCAATATCTCACGCTCCCCTCGCGCCTCGACGTCGAGGAACTGTTGGAGAAGCATCTCGACATATGAGCGCATCGAAGGCTCGCCCGGGGCGTCACCCCATTTGCATCTCGTCGGGTGCAGGGACGACGGCGGGGAGATGTTCCTCGAGGAAGGCGCCGATGTCTTTCAGGGCCTGCCGGCAAGCCGTGAGTTCGCCCATCTGCATGAAGGCGTGCGGCATGCCCTCATAGACCTCGAGCCGGTGGCGGACGCCCGCTGCGGCGAGCGCCTTCGCCATCGCCTCGGCCTGGGGCATGAAGGCGCGATCCTCGCCGCCGATGATGATCAGACAGGGCGGGAGGGTTCCGGAGGCGACTCCGTAAAGCGGGCTTACGCTCGGATACTTGGCGAGGGCGCGATAGTTCTCGCCCAGGTAGGTGATGGCCAGCGACTCCTCGGCGCCCCCGGTGTCTTGCAGGAACGTAAGCAGATCGTAGACGCCGTAAATCAAGACCCCGGCGGCCGCCGGGGGACCTCGCCCGTCGCCGAGGGCGAGCAGCGTCGCCGCGGTCAGCCCGCCGCCGACGGAGTCGCCGGCGACGACCAGTCGGCTGGCGTCCCCGCCCCAGCGGTGCGCGTGCGCGGCGATCCAGTTGGCGGCGAAAATGCAATCCTCGAGGCCTGCCGGATAGGGGTGCTCGGGCGCGAGCCGATAGCCGAGGTTGACGACCACATATCCAAGCTCAGCCAACTGCATCGCCAGCTTACGGTGGGTCAACGGGCTCCCGACCCTAAAGGCGCCGCCATGGAGGTAGAGAAGCACCGGCAGCGGCCCGCGGCCGCCAGGCGCGGCGATATCGCAGTACAGGCCCTCGCGTAGCTCTATCCCGGTTTCGTAGGTGGCGATCTCGGGTAGATTATAGTGGTGACTGACGGACCAGCGCTCATAGACCTCGCGCTCCTCCTCGACGGTCTGGAAAGAGTGTTGAGCCAGCTCTGCCAAGCCCTTCAGGAGAGCGCGGTCATTCTCGGTAATCATCTGACCATCCTTATCGAAAGCCCCCGGAAAACGGCCGCCGACGGGTGAAGCACGCGACGCCCGCCGCTGCAGCCGCGTCGCATCCGACCGCGGCCGGGCGCCAGCGCCGCCTCAGCTCCCCTCGTCGCCGAATTCAAGGCCCGCGAGGCGGCCGTCGGCGCGCCACTCGG
>JBQCFH010000079.1:0-9450 GCA_051959385.1 Rhizobiaceae bacterium
GGCCATCATCACTGCGTGATTCGGCGGCTTTTACCGGTATCGGACCGCAAGCATCCAGACGAAAGATCTACATGAACGAAACGCCCGAAATCCTCCCCGGCGAACCGGCCGAATATGGCGCGGATTCCATCAAGGTCCTGAAGGGCCTCGATGCGGTTCGCAAGCGGCCCGGCATGTATATCGGCGACACCGACGACGGGTCGGGCCTGCATCACATGGTCTACGAGGTGGTGGACAACGCCATCGACGAGGCTCTTGCCGGCCATGCCGACCTCATCACGGTGACGCTCAATCCGGACGGCTCGTGCACCGTCACCGACAACGGCCGCGGCATTCCGACCGAAATCCATTCCGGCGAAGGCATCTCGGCGGCCGAGGTCATCATGACCCAGCTCCATGCCGGCGGCAAATTCGACCAGAATTCCTACAAGGTCTCCGGCGGCCTGCACGGCGTCGGCGTGTCCGTGGTCAACGCGCTTTCCGTCTGGCTGAAGCTCAAGATCCGCCGCAAGGGCCGCGTCCACGAAATGTCGTTCACCAACGGCGTCGCCGACGCGCCGCTCGCCGAAACCGGCGATGCGGGCGATGCGACCGGAACGGAAGTCACCTTCCTGCCCTCGCCCGAAACCTTCACCATGACCGAGTTCGACTACCCGACGCTGGAGCACCGGCTGCGCGAGCTCGCCTTCCTCAATTCCGGCGTGCGGATCATCCTTTCCGACCGGCGTCACGCCGACCTCAAGCAGCAGGAGCTGCACTACGAAGGCGGGCTGACGGAATTCGTCAAATATCTCGACAAGGCCAAGAAGCCGCTGATCGCCGAGCCGATCTCCATCTCGCGCGAACGCGACGGCATCACGGTCGAGGTCGCCATGTGGTGGAACGACAGCTACCACGAGAACGTGCTCGCCTTCACCAACAACATTCCGCAGCGCGACGGCGGCACGCATCTCGCCGGATTCCGCGGCGCGCTGACGCGCCAGATGACAGGCTATGCGGAAAGCTCCGGCCTGACCACGAAGGAAAAAGTGTCGCTCACCGGCGACGATTGCCGCGAGGGCCTGACGGCGGTGCTTTCGGTCAAGGTGCCGGACCCGAAATTCTCCTCGCAGACCAAGGACAAGCTCGTCTCCTCGGAAGTCCGGCCCGTGGTCGAGAACCTCGTCAACGAGGAGCTCGGCGCGTGGCTCGAAGAGCATCCGAGCGAGGCCAAGGCGCTGATCGGCAAGATCGTGGAGGCCGCGGCTGCGCGCGAGGCCGCACGGAAGGCCCGCGAATTGACCCGCCGCAAGGGCGCGCTCGACATCACCTCGCTGCCCGGCAAGCTCGCCGACTGCCAGGAGCGCGATCCGGCGAAATCGGAGATCTTCATCGTCGAGGGCGATTCGGCCGGCGGCTCGGCCAAGGGCGGACGCTCGCGCCAAAACCAGGCGATCCTGCCCCTGCGCGGCAAGATCCTGAACGTCGAGCGGGCGCGCTTCGACCGCATGCTCTCGTCGGACATGATCGGCACGCTGATCACCGCGCTCGGGACATCGATCGGCAAGGACGAATTCGATCCCGACAAGCTGCGCTACCACAAGATCATCATCATGACGGACGCCGACGTCGACGGCGCCCATATCCGCACGCTGCTGCTGACCTTCTTCTTCCGACAGATGCCGGAGCTGATCGAGCGCGGGCATCTCTATATCGCGCAGCCGCCGCTCTATAAGGTGACGCGCGGCAAGAGCGCCCAATACATCAAGGACGAGCAGGCCTTCGAGGACTATCTGATCAATACCGGGCTCGAGGATGCGGGGCTGGAGCTTGCCTCCGGCGAGGTGCGCGCCGGGCAGGATTTGCGCGCCGTAGTCGACGATGCGCTGGCGGTGCGCTCGCTGATCAACGGGCTGCATTCCCGCTACAATCGCTCGGTTGTCGAGCAGGCTGCGATCGTCGGCGGATTGAACGCCGAGGTGCTTTCCGACCCCGGCCGCGCCGACGCCATGGCGCGGCGCGTCGCCGAGCGGCTCGACATGATCGCCGACGAGACCGAGCGCGGCTGGCAGGGGCGGGTGAACCCCTCGAACGAGGGCGCGGGCGGCTATCTCTTCGAGCGCACCGTGCGCGGCGTGCGCGAGGTCGTCATGCTCGACGCGGCGCTGCTCGGCTCGACCGATGCGCGCGCGCTCGACCGCTATGCCTCGCGCCTCGCCGAAATCTACGAGGGAAATGCGGTGCTGCGGCGCAGGGAGACCGTGGAAACCATCACCGGCCCGCTGAAGCTGCTGGAGGCGGTCTTCGCCACCGGCCGCAAGGGGCTGACCATGCAGCGCTACAAGGGTCTCGGCGAAATGAACGCCGAGCAGCTCTGGGAGACGACGCTCGACCCGGCCGCCCGCTCTTTGCTGCAGGTCAAGGTCAACGATGCGGTGGACGCGGATTCGCTGTTCTCGCGGCTGATGGGCGACGATGTCGAGCCCCGGCGCGAGTTCATCCAGGACAATGCCCTGTCGGTCGCCAATCTGGATATCTGACCGCCTGCGGTTTTCCCCTTGCAGGGTAATTGCATATAGCGATTCTCACCCCCCTCCGGCCCGGAGCCTGTCCTCGGCCGGCCAAAGGCCCGACCCGTGGGGGCCGCTTCCGCCTCCAGGCGAGGAAAGCGGTGCGGCCGGCGCTTTCCCTCCCCTTTGAGGGGAGGGTGCCGAGCCAAGCGAGGCGGGTGGGGTGGTCAGAGCTGAATCATGCGTCTAGTAAGACGGGCGAGCCGTTCCCTCGATTAAGAGCCGGCCGTGACGCCCGGCGCTTCCCGGTAGGCGTCGAGGAAAGGCCGCATGCCGACCGTCTGGACATTGGCGGCCGCCAGCCACGTGGCCATCCGGCCGCTGCCGAAGATGCGGACTTCGTCGGTGCGGAAATGCGCGCGCGGCGGGATGATTGTCTCGATGTCGCCCGGCGCGTTCGGGTGGACGGCGACGAAAGTGATGCCTTCCGGTAGCGTTTCAACCAGCATCCGGTAGGCGGCGTCGCTCTCTTCGCTCGGCACGCCCGGCGTCATGCGGAAGTCGTCGAGCAGCGGCATGCCCTCCGCCTCCAGACGTGCGGCGGCATCGGCCCAGAGCGCCGCGGCGGACGCATCGGCTTTCAGCACGCGCGCATAGTATTCGCCGCGGCGGGGCAACAGCACGGGCAGGCGGTAATCCACCCCCACCCGGCAATAGGCCTCCACCAATGCCGGGCAGAGCGCGCCGCCCATATGCGTGTCGATATGCGTCGGCTCCATGCCGAAGGCGAGCGCGCGGTCGATCTGCGCCCGCATCTCGGCCTCGGCGGCCTCCGCGTTCACATGGGCGGCAAGTTCCGCCACGGTGCGCGGGAAATAGCCCTCGTCATCGACGAGGCCCGAGGCCTTGCCGGCGCGGGTCAGGGGGCCCCAGCGATAGCCGGCCCATTCGCTGGTGAGCGTCAGGTGCACGCCGAGATCGAGCGACCTGTCCTCCGCCGCAATGCGCGCGATCTCGGGAAACCAGGGACACGGCACCATGACCGACCCGCAGCTCAGTGCGCCCTTGCGGTAAAGGTCGAGGAAGGCCTTGTTGGCGCCGTGGCACATGCCGACATCGTCGGCATGCAGGATGGCGACGCGCCGCGCCGGGTCGAGCCCGAGGCGCCGGTAGAGTTTGTTCGTCACAGTTCCTCTCTCGAATAGGAGCGCCCCGGCGGCGAGCGCATGCGCCCGACGGTCTCGCGCCGGGCAGGCTGCAGGCGCACCGGCGGCAGGCCGGCAAGAATGAGGAGCGCGTCGTCCACCACCATCTCGCCGATCGTGCGGAAGACCTCTGCCATGCCCCCGGCGCGATGCGCCGAGAGAAGCAGGCCGGGATTTTGGCGCACCGGATCGTCGTCGGCGACCGGCTCGGCGGGAAAGACGTCCGTTGCGGCGCGGATGCGGCCGCAGGCGGCGGCTTCCGTAAATGCCTGCCAGTCCACCACCGCCGCGCGCGACATCAGGACGAGCGAGGCGCCGTCCGGCATCAGAGCGAATTCGCGGGCGCCGAGCATCGCCCGGTTTTCCGTCGTCACGCCGGCAAGGACGAAGACAGTCCGCGATAGCGAGAGCACCTCCTTCAGCGAGGCGGGCTCGAGGCCGAATTCGCGCAGGTAACCGTCCGGCAGCCACGGATCGAAGACGCGCAGTTTCGGCCGGAACGGCATCAAGAGCGGCAGGAGCGCGCGCCCGAGATTGCCGAAACCGATCAGGCCGATTGCGGAATTGGTCAGCAGATAGGCGTCGCGGTTGCCGGCGAGTCCATAGGCTTCGCGTCCTTCGCGGAAGGCGCGGTCGGCCGACGTGATGCCGCGGGCAAGGTCGAGCGCCAGGCCAAGCGCCATCTCCGCGACCGGCAGCGCGAAGGCCGGCGCGATCGACAGGATCTGGATGCCGCGCGCGAAGCAGGCGGCATAGTCGACATTCGGCAGGAAATTGCCCTCGACATTGATGATGGCCTTCAGCCGCTTCGCCTTTTCCAGCCTCTCGGCCGGCAGGTCGGTCTGGCCGATGATGAGTTCGGCCGCGGCGATATGTTCGTCGACGAGCGCGGCGGCCATCTTTCCGTCTTCGGCCGCGACGATCTCGGCCGCGGCGGCAAGGCGGTTCCACAGCGCATCCGAAAACAGCATCGCCCGGCTGCGCGGCTCGGGATCGAAGAGGATGAGCGGCCGGTCTCCCGCCGCCATCAGGAGGTGCCTTCGGCGGAAAGTTGCAGCGGCTTGCCGAGGATGAGGTTCTCGCCGTTGAAGTAGAGCCGGAATTCACGCGGGCCGTAGCGGCCGACGCCGTCCTTGTCCGCCTCGAGATAGAGGCGATGCATGTCGTGCCCCTTGAACTCGAAACGGCCGTCGGCGTCGGTCGTCGTCTGGCCCCGCGCCTGGGACACGAGCAGCGTCTTTTCGGAAAGCCTGACCGTCGCCCCGGGTACCGGCGCGCCACTCGGGCCCACGACCTGCCCCTTTATGATCCCGTCGTCGTGGTAGACGATATAGACGTTCCAGACCGCCGCCAGCAGGGCCGCGCCCCCGAAGGTGACAACGAAACGGTTTCTCAGCCAGCGCCAGCGCACGTTTTGTCCCCTACCCCTTGGTCGCGCCGGAGGTGAGGCCGGTGATGAACTCCTTCTGCGCCAGAAGGAAGATGACCAGGCCGGGCACTAGCACCATGACGCAGAATGCGTAGAGCGCGCCCGTCGTATCCTCGACGACCGAGAGGAAACGCGAGAGCCCGAGCGGCAGCGTCTGCATGTCGACGTCGCGCACGATCACCAGCGGCCACAGGAAGCTGTTCCACGACCAGATGAAGGCGAGGATGATGTTGGTGGCGATCGCCGGCTTGGTGAGCGGCATGATGATGCGGAAGACGATCATCCAGTCCGGCACGCCGTCGATGCGCGCCGCCTCGATGAGCGATTTGGGGATCGCCTCGAACGCAGCCTTGAAGACGAAGATGCAGACGATGGTCGACATCAGAGGCAGGGCCATCCCCAAATAGGAATTGAGCAGGCCGAGCTTCGCGGTGATCAGGTAGGCCGGGATGATGGTCACCTGGAACGGGATCATCATGCAGGAGAGGAAGAGCATGATGGTCGCCGTCTTTCCGGGGAAGTCCCGCGTCAGCGCATAACCGGCCATGGCGTTGAAGAAGACATTGGCGATCACCACGATGGCCGAGACGATCACGCTGTTGATCAGATAGCGCAGGAACGGGATCGCGTACCAGACATCGACGAAGTAGAACGGGTTCGGGTCCTGCGGCAGGATCGCCGGCGGATAGACGAAGATGTTCTCGCCGGTGAGGCTCGTCTTCAGCACCCAGTAGAAGGGGACCAGCATCAGCGCCGAGATGATGCCGAGCGCGAGGTGGACGGGCCAGTGCTGGCGCTTCACCATGGTCAGGTCCCCCGCTTGACGGCGCCGGCCTCGCCGCCGGCGAGCCGGTTGGCGATGAAGGCAAGGCCGAGGAAGAGCAGGAAATTCGCCACCGTCATCGCCGCGGCGTAGTCGAATTTCGACAGCTTGAAGGCCGAGGAGTAGATGTAGGTGACCAGCAGGTCCGTGGCATGGCCAGGTCCGCCGCCGGTCATGACGAAGATCAGGTCGAAGGCGGTGAAGGAATTGATGATGCCGACGACGAAGCAGAGGAAAAGCGAGGGGCGGATGAGCGGTAGCGTGATGCGCCAGAAGCTCTGCGCCGTGCTCGCGCCGTCGATCGAGGCCGCCTCGTAGAGATTGGGCGGGATGCTCTGCAAGCCGGTCAGCAGGATGATCATGTAGAAGCCGATCACCTGCCAGATCGAGGCGAGGATCACGGCGGGCAGCGCCAGGTCGAAATCCTGCAGGAATGGGATGCCCCTTTTGATCACGCCGAGCGAGATCAGGACGTAATTGATCAGCCCGACCTTCTCGTTATAGAGCCATTGCCAGATGATGCCGACGGCGACCGTCATCACCGGATAGGACATGAACACGATCGTGCGATAGACGCCGCGGCCCGGCACGCGCGTGTCGACGAGCAGCGCCACGCCGAGCGCCAGCGCGATGCCGACCGGCGCGGAAGCCATGAAGATGATGGTGTTCCAGAATATCTTCCAGAAGGCGTCGTCGTAGAACAGCATCTCCTGGTAATGATAAAGGCCGGCGAAGCGCGCCGGCTTGTAGGGCGACCAGAATTCCAGCGACAGCAGGACGTTCCAGCCGAGCGGGATGATGCGGTAGAGCGCGAAGATCACCAGCGACGGCAGCAGGAACAGCCAAATCAGCGCCAGGTCGCGCGTGCGCCGCCGCGCGAGAAAAGTGGTTTTGCTACGAGTAGGCCGACGTCCCGTGGATGCCGGTATCACGGTTGCCTGCTGGTTCATGCCCAACCCCGACTCGTTCGAGGCTTTGGTGATCGACAACTCACCCCACCCCCGGCCTGTCGGCGACGCCCCCCTCTCCGCCTCGCTTCGCTCGGCACCTCTCCCCCTAAAGGGGGCGAGGACAGGAGCCAGGTTTGGCGTCCGTCCTCTCCCTCACGAAGTGGGGGAGAGGTGTCGAGGCGAAGCCGAGACGGAGAGGGGGTAGGCTTCATGCGCGATAGCCGCTCCCTTGAAGGAGGGGGTGAGAGTCGAACAACACGACCCCCTTTATTCGGCGGCGAGGATGCGGTTGACCTTCTGCTCGGCGGCGTTGAGCGCGTCTTCGGCGCTCTTCTGGCCGAGCAGCGCGGCCTGCAGTTCAGGATAGAACGCTTCCTTGATCTCCGCGTCCTTGGCGAAGGGCCAGTTGCCGGTGAGCTTGTCGAAGTTCTCGAGTTGCGTCTTCAGCGCGGGAACCACCGCGGGAATGTTCTTCTCGAAATATTTCATCAGCTCCTGGTCGGCGATCTTGTCGCCCATCAGATTGTTGGTGGCCTCGCCGAAGGTGATCGCCCCGTCGCCGCTGGTCGCGATCTTCATGAAATCCCAGGCCTCGTCGGGGTGCTTGGAGCCGGCCGACATGACGAAGGCATGCGAGTTGGGCGTCGACCAGTTGCCCGGCAGATTGATTGCGCCCACCGTGTCGGCATTGACCCAGTCGGCCTTCGACTTGAACCACAGATAGGCCGGCGCATGCGCGTGCAGCATGCCGACCGTGCCGGCGGCAAACGCGCCGTTCGGCTCGACCCAGCGGCCGGTCCAGCTGATCTTGTCGATGACGCCCTTCTTGGTGAGGTCGGCCATGCGCTTCACCAGCGCCACCATCTTGGGCGTATTGAAGGCGGCCTTCTTCAGGTCCGGGGTGACGAAGTCGATGCCGTTCATCTTGAAGAGCGGCCAGTAGAGCCAATCGAAGTTGAGCGTCATGAAGCCGGACTTGCCGGGGCCGGTCATCTTCTCGGCGTCGGCCATCATCTCGTCGAACGAGGTCGGGTCCTTGGTGATGCCGGCCTCCTTCATCATCTTGCGATTGAGGAAGAGCAGCGTCTTGGAGATGTACATCGGGGCGCCGTAGTTCTTGCCCTCGTACACCCAGTTCTTCAGCACCTCCGGATAGAAGCGGTCGGTGTATTCCTTGTCCCGTTTCAGATAGGGGGTGAGGTCCTTCAGGCCGCCCTGCGAAGCATATTCGAGCCAGAGCCCGCCCTGGATGTCGACGATGTCCGGCGGCGTGCCGGCGACGACCTGCGTCTGGTACCAGGCCGGCAGCTCGGTGCCCTTCATGTCGACGCGCTCGACGTCGAAATCCGGGTGAATCTTCTTGAAGGCGTCGACCCATTTCTGGAACCCGTCCTTGTAATAGGGGATGTTCCAGGTGACGACGGTGATCTTCTTGTCGGCGGCATTGGCGTTGCCGCTGATGAAGCCGGCGGTCAGCGCCATGGCGCCGGCGGCCAGAAGCATTGCGATTTTCTTCACTTTTCTTCCTCCCTTGTGGCGGCGGACGGCCCCGCCTTGGTTCACGCCTTGAGCCTTCGCGGTTCCCCGCTCCGCGAAAAATCGAGCCGCATTTCCTTGCCTTCCGCCAGCGCCCGCTCGGCCGCCAGGCAGACGAGAATGCGCTTGCGCGCCTCCTCGCCCGAGACCATCGGCCGTCCCTCGCGAAAGGCGTCGACCGCAAGGCAGAGCTCGCGGTCGAGTTCGAACAGTTCGCCGGAAGCAGGGACCTTCAGCGTCTCCGCCTTCGCCGCGCCGGCGCGCAGGACCTTGATCTCGAAACTCGGCTCGCGCGTGCGGTCCTCCGCACCCGACCACCAGGTGCGGATCGAGCCTTCCGAGCCGACGATCTCCATCACATGGTGATGCTCGAAGCCGGCAAGGCTTTGCGTGATCACAGCGTAGGCGCCGCCCGGCCAGTGCATGACGGTGGAGAAATTATGCGCCATGGCGGATTCGTTTCCATGGGTGCCCTGCACCGGGCGTCCGTTGCCGAAGGCGACGATGCGGTCCGGATCGCCGAGCTCGTCGAAATACCACATGACCGAATCGAAGAAATGCACCGGCTCTTCCAGGATCCACGAGCCGACCTTGCCGCGATCGTAGCGCCAGCCGCCCGACCCATGCCGGTAGGGAAAGCGGAACAGGCTGACATTGGCGTAGAGCGGCTTTCCAATCGCGCCTTCGGCCACCAGTTCCTTGAGCTTGCCCCATTGCGTGGAGAGCCTGAACTCGTGCCCGATGGTGAGCACCTTGCCCGAGGCCTCGGCGGCTTCCAGCAGGCGGTCGCAGGCTTCCACGCTGACGCCCATCGGCTTTTCCAGGAGCACATGCTTGCCGGCCCTCAGCGCCGCAACCCCGACCTCCTCATGCATGTGGTTGGGAACGACGATATCGATGGCCTCGATCGATTTGTCGCCGAGCAGCGCGTCGTAGCCGATATGGACCGGGATATCCGGGAAGCGCTGGCGCGCGGCGGCGGGGGGGGGCCCCCCCGGGGGCGGGCCCCCCCCCCCCC
>JBQCFH010000080.1:0-4374 GCA_051959385.1 Rhizobiaceae bacterium
ACGATGTCCGGATCGTCCACCGTGAAGCCCGCGAGCTTTTTCTTCAGCGGCGCCGAGGCCGCCTTTTCGCAGGCCTTGCGGCCGATGAAGGGAGTATCGCTCTTCAGCTTCACGGCCCAGCCGAGGCCCACCTCGAAAGAATTGTCGTTCGGCGTAATGTCGGAACCCCAGGCGCGGTAACCCTTCTCCAACCTGAGCGATTCCAGCGCGCGGTAGCCGACCGGCCGGATGCCGTGCGGCGCGCCGGCGCTCATCAGCGTATCGTAAACCTCCGTGAGGCCGGCCATCGGCACATGCAACTCCCAGCCGAGCTCGCCGACATAGGTGACGCGGAGCGCCCGGACCGTGCGGCCGGCGAGCTCGATTTCGCGCACGTGGCCGAAGGGGAACGCGGCGTTGGAAACGTCGGCATTTGTGGTCGCGGCGAGCACGTCGCGCGAACGCGGCCCCATCAGCGACAGCGTGCCCCACTCTTCCGTGACGTCGGTCAGCACCGCGTCCGCGCCGGCGTGGATGTGCTCGCGGATCCAGGCGCCGTCATGGGTCCTGAAGCCCGTTCCGGTCACAATATAGAAGCGGTTCTCCGCCAGCCGCGCGACGATCAGGTCGCATTCGATGCCTCCCCTGCCGTTCAGCATCTGGGTGTAGGTCAGCCGGCCGGGCTCGCGCGCAACGCGGTTGGCGCAGATGGTTTCGAGCGCCGCGGCGGCGTCACGGCCGCTCACCTCGAATTTGGCGAAGGAGGATTGGTCGAAGAGGCCGACTTTCTCGCGCACCAGCTTGTGCTCGCCGCCGACCGCGTCGAACCAGTTCGCTTTGCCCATCGAAGGAATGTCGCGCGGTTCCGTGCCCTCGGTCGCGAACCAGTTCGGCCGCTCCCAGCCCAGCTTGGAGCCGAAAACGGCCCCCGCCGCCTTCAGCCGGCCGTAGAGAGGGGAGACGATCTTCGGCCGGCCGCTCTCATATTCCTCATTGGGATAGGCGACCGTGTAGTGCTTGCCATAGGCTTCGAGCGTGCGCTCGGCCACCCAGTTGCGGTCTCGATGCAACTCGGAGAAGCGGTTGATGTCCACCACCCAGAGATCGAAGGGCGCCTCGCCGCTCACCGTCCATTCGGCAAGCACCCAGCCGGCGCCGCCGCCCGAGGCGATGCCGAAGGCATTAAAGCCCGCGCCGACATACATGTTCGCGCATTCGGGCGCGCGGCCGAGGATGAAATTGCCGTCGGGGGTGAAGCTCTCCGGCCCATTGATCATCTTCTTGATGCCGGCCTTCTCCAGGACCGGTATCCGCCCGATCGCCGCATCCATGTGCTGCTCGAAATGCTCCCAATCGTCATCGAACAGGCGGAATTCCCAGTCGGCGGGCACATCGCCCGTCGTCCAGGCGACGGGGTCCGGCTCATAGCCGCCAAAAACGAGCCCGCCGACCTCCTCCTTGAAATAGGTGCGCCGGTCGGGGTCGCGGATCGTGGCGAGATCGGGGGTGACGCCCTCGATCTTTTCGGTGATCACATATTGATGCCTGACCGGCTGCAGCGGCACGTTGATACCGGCCATGGCGCCAATCTGGCGCGCCCACTGCCCGCCGCAATTGACCACCTTCCCGCAGGCGATATCGCCCTCGGTGGTGCGCACGGCCGTGATGCGCGCGCCCTCCATGGCGAAGCCGGTAACGCGCACGCCCTCCGCGATCCTCGCGCCGTGCATGCGCGCGCCTTTGGCGAGCGATTGCGCGATATCGGAGGGGTTCGCCTGCCCGTCGGTCGGGAGGAAGCTGGCGCCGACGAGATCGCCGGTATCGAGAAGCGGCCACATCGCCTTCGCCTCCGCCGGCGAGAGCAGATGCATCTCCATGCCGAAGCTCCTCGCCGTGGTGGCAAGACGGCGGAACTCGGTCCAGCGGTCCTGGCTGCAGGCGAGCCTCAGGCAACCGGTCATCTTCCAGCCGGTCGCAAGCCCGATTTCCTCGTCCAGCCGCTTGTAGAGATCGACAGAATATTTCAGCACCTGCGTGATCGAGGCGGAGGAGCGCAATTGCCCGACCAGCCCGGCGGCGTGCCAGGTGGAGCCGCTGGTCAGACGGTTCTGCTCAAGGAGCAGCACGTCCTTCTTGTGGTCGCGCGCCAGATGGTAGGCCGTCGAGCAGCCGATGATGCCGCCGCCGATGACGACGATTTCGGCCTCGGCGGGAATGCTCATGGCCGGTCCTTTCCGTAGCGGGCGCGATAGCGTTCCAGCGCCTTGTCCAACGCGTCGAGATTGGCCTCGGTATAGGCCGGATAGTCGGCGCCCGGCGCGTCGAGATGAAGCTCCGAGACCATGCTCCACATCGCTTCCCGGAGCAGCGAGGCGCATTGCATGGCCGCATGGCTGCGCCGCAGCGCGGGCGTCGGCGGCGCGCCGAGATATTCGGTAAGCAGAGCGTCGGCTTCCGTTTCGGCAAATCCGGCATTCGAGGCCAGGCCGGCAAGGTCGAACATGGCGGTCGAAAAGCCCGCATATTCGAAGTCGATCAGCCAGAGCCGCTCGCCGTCGTCGATGAAATTCGCCGGCAGCAGATCGTTGTGGCCGAAGACGATCGGCAGCGGCTCTTGCGCCCGTTCGAGCTCGTCCGCGAGTTGCAGGAAACCGTTCAGCCTCGCTGTCATGCGGCTTTGTCCCGCCAGCAAGGTTCGGGCGTAGTCGCGAATGACGTGAAAGACCCAGAACATCGGCGCCGGGCCGCTGACATGGCGCGGCATTTCGGTATGGAAGCGCCGGATGAGCGCCGCGATGCGGGGCGCCGCGGCCCGCACGTCTTCGGCCGTGCAGGTGCGCCCCTCGATGAAGGTTGACACCATGACGCCTCGCCCGGCATGGACGATCTCGGGCGCCAGCCCCGCTGCATGGGCGGCCCTGGCGGCCATCGCCTCGCGGTCGCGGAACACGTGATGGAAGGGAAAATCCCGGCCGAACCGCACGACGAATTTGCGGCCGCGATCCTCGACGAGGAAGCTTTCATTGCTCAAGCCGCCGTGGAGCGGAACCGGATCGACCCTTCCGCTCCAAAGCGGCAGGGCATTGATGCGGTCGGCCGCCGTGGGGAATCTCTCGTGCATTTGTTCGCAGTCAGCCCGCCATCAGCCGATGTTCCGTCTTGTGTACGCAATTGCGGACCGTCTCGGCAATGGACCGGCGGGCGGGCAGCCTCCTGAGATCATGCGAAAAGCGCCCGCTCGCGCTCCACCGCCTCGCCGATGAAGCGCGCGACCGCCTGGATGCGCAAGAGCGGCCGGACCGATTCATGATAGACCAGCCAATAGGCGCGGCGGATCGGCTTTGCCGCCGGTACGTGGACGAGTTCGGGCAAGCCCCTTGCGATGAAGGTATGCAGGATGCCGATGCCGGCGCCCGAGCGCACCGCCTCGGCCTGGCCGAGCGAGGAGGAGATTTCAAACCTTGCGTTCCAGTCGGGCGCGAATTCCCCGGCATAGTCGAGGGAGGGGCTGAAGGTCAGGTCGGGCACGTAGCCGACGAGGCGGTGCCGCGCCAGTTCTGCCGGCGTGCGCGGCATCCCTCTCTCTTCGATGTAGGCGCGGGAGGCGTAGAGACCGAGCGTGTAGTCCACCAGCTTGCCCGCGACGAGCCGGCCTTCCGCCGGCCGCTCGACGGTGATGGCGATATCCGCCTCGCGCCGCGACAGCGAGAAGGAGCGCGGCACCGGCACGAGCTGGACGGTCAATTCGGGATGGCGCGCCGCGAGCGCCCCGAGCCGCGCGGCGAGGAAGGCGACGCCAAATCCGTCCGGCGCCCCGATGCGCACCGTCCCCGACACCTCTCCGCCCTCTCCGGCAATGTCGGCGCGGGCGACGATAAGCTCGGCTTCCATGTGCTCGGCGCGCGCCAGCAGCCGCTCGCCCGCAGGCGTCAGTTCCGAGCCCGTCGTGAGGCGCCGGAACAGCTTGGTGTTAAGGGATTCTTCAAGCGAGGCGATCCGGCGCGAGACCGTCGCGTGGTTCAGCCCCAGCCGCTTCGCCGCGCCGAGAATCTGCCCCGACCGCGCCACGGCCAGGAAGATGCGTAGATCATCCCAGTTCATAGGCTCCTCCGCTGCGGAACCTATATGCCCGCTTGCAAAAAATAAAGTGCAGCGATGCTCGATAGCGAATCCTCGCACATCGGATGCGGCTTCGCGCGCGTTGCAAAGGCCAGCCCAAGAGGGGACAATGGCGCAGCCATTCACAGGGAGATGATCATGGAAACGATCGGGCATTTCATCGGCGGCAAGCATGTCGCCGGTACCAGCGGCCGCACCGCCGACGTCATGCAGCCGATGGACGGCACGGTACGAAACAAGGTGGCCCTGGCTTCCGCCGCCGAGG
Organism: Rhizobiaceae bacterium; assembly: GCA_051959385.1. GTDB lineage: Bacteria > Pseudomonadota > Alphaproteobacteria > Rhizobiales > Rhizobiaceae > Mesorhizobium_L. The sequence continues at coordinate 4,364 of JBQCFH010000080.1, forward strand.
TTCGCAAGGCG
>JBQCFH010000081.1:0-5383 GCA_051959385.1 Rhizobiaceae bacterium
CGGGGAGAAGGCGGTGCCGCCGCGGCACATCCGCGGGATGGCGCAGCAATGTTGCCCGTCGGCAAATTGCGCGGCCGGCGGCTTGCCTACAACAGCCCCGATTCGATGTCGGGCTATCTCGCGCTCGAGCGCGATCTCGAATGGGCGGGCGAGCGGATGACGATCTTCCCGGAAGCAATCGAGACCGGCGGCCATCGCGCCTCGATCAAGGCCGTGGCGGAAGGCCGTGCGGATATATGCGCCATCGATTGCCGAAGCTGGGATATGGCGAAGCGATACGAGCCTGCGGCCGTGTCACTTGTGCCGGTCGGCTGGACGGCGCGGCGCAAGGGCCTGCCCTATATTGCCTCCGCAGCCCTGCCGAAACGGGCCATCGACACGGTGCGCGCCGTCATCGGCGCCCAAGGGCTCTGAGACGTTCCGGTCAGGCCCGGACGGCGATTTTCATGAAGGCCGGCATGTCCTCGCCGAAGCCGACCGGCGCGTGGACATCGTCATCCTCGTGCCTGCGGTGGCGACTTTCCTTGCGCGCTTTCGCCCGGTCTCCGTAGGCTCCAGCGGCCTCGCCGTGCCTCTTTCGGTCGTGGTGGGGCTTGGTGGATGCGGCCGGCTCGTGTTCGGCGGCTTCAGCCACTGCCGCCGGTCCGACCGTCGCGCTCTCCCGTGCCCTGCTATTACGGCCGCGCCGCTGCCGGGTCTCGCCGTCCGTCTTCCTCTCACCCCGCCCGGTGCGGCCGCGGCGCGGGGTCTCTTCCGTCTCCTCCGCGCCGAGCGTCGAAAGGTCGCCGTCGTGCCATTCGATCTCCTTGCCGATCAGCTTCTCGATTGCATCGATATGCTTGCCGTCGGCCTTGGTCACGATGGTGAAGGCCTTGCCGGAGCGGCCCGCCCGCGCCGTGCGGCCGATGCGGTGGACATAGTCCTCGGCATGGATCGGCACGTCGAAATTGAAGACATGGCTGACATCGGGAATGTCGAGCCCGCGCGCGGCGACGTCCGATGCCACCAAATATTTCAGCTTGCCGTCGCGGAAGGCGGACAGCATCGCCATGCGCGCCCGCTGGTCCATGTCGCCGTGCAGCGCACCCGCGTCGAAATCATACTTGGTCAGCGAGCGGAAGAGCTCCGACACATCGACCTTGCGGTTGCAGAAGATGATGGCGTTCTTGAGCTCCGGCTCCTCGGCGCGGAGCAGATTGCGCAGCGCCTCGCGCTTGGCCCAGGGCTTCGTTCCGGACTTCACCAGTCTCTGCATGACATTCTCGCCGGTCGAAGCGGCGCGCGAGACTTCCACGCGCACCGGCGCCTGCAGGAACTGCTCGGTGAGCTTGGTGATCTCGGGCGGCATGGTCGCCGAGAAGAACAGCGTCTGGCGGGTGAAGGGGATGAGCTTGCAGATGCGCTCGATGTCGGGGATGAAGCCCATGTCGAGCATGCGGTCGGCCTCGTCGATGACGAGGATGTCGACGCCGGTCAGGAGAAGCTTGCCGCGCTCGTGATGGTCGAGCAGGCGGCCGGGCGTGGCGATCAGCACGTCGGCGCCGCGCTCGAGCTTGCGGTCCTGCTCCTCGAAGGAGACGCCGCCGATCAGCAGGGCGACGGTCAGGCGGTGGTTCTTGCCGTATTTGGCGAAGTTCTCCTCCACCTGTGCGGCGAGCTCGCGCGTCGGCTCCACGATCAGCGTGCGCGGCATGCGGGCCCGCGCGCGGCCTTTTTCCAGCCGGCTGATCATGGGCAGCACGAAGGCCGCTGTCTTGCCGGTCCCCGTCTGGGCGATGCCGAGCACGTCCTTGCCTTCGAGCGCATGCGGGATCGCGCCTGCCTGGATCGGCGTCGGCGTCGTATACCCGGCGTCGCTTACGGCCGCGAGAACCTTGGGTGAAAGTCCGAGTTCGGAAAAGGTCAGCGCTTCTTGCGCGGTGTTCTTGTCTGATGACACGTTGATTGGCTGTCTTTGCTGTTGCGCGCCATGGCCCCGGCCACTTGAAAGCGATCCCGGCGCTTACTTCAATCGGTAACGTCTGGAAGTGTTCCGGCGTTACGTTCGGATCGCTCTGTTGTCAATATAGTACGCTATTGGCTCTGTTGAAGGCCGATGCAAGCAAAATCAAGGCGGTGGGTTAACGCGCAGGGCAGCTATGCGCCAGCGTTCAGGCAAATTTGCCCGTTCCGATCAGTAGCGGAACTGTTCCCGAAGGATGCGCTCGCTCCAGGAATGGCTGGGGTCGAAGAGCAGGGTGGCTCTGGCTGTCGGCGATTCGCAAACGGTCACCCCCGTCACCGACTTCACTTCGATATGGTCGGCCGCTGCGTTCACCGGCCGCTTCCCGGCTTCGAGTATATCGAAGCGTACGGTGGACTTGTCGGAAAGCAGCGCTCCGCTCCAGTTGCGCGGGCGAAACGGGCTGACCGGGGTAAGCGCCAGGAGCGGCGCGTCGAGCGGCAGGATGGGTCCATGCGCCGAGAGATTATAGGCGGTCGATCCGGCCGGCGTCGCGACCATCACGCCGTCGCAGTTCAATTCGTCGAGCCTGACCTTGCCGTCGATCGTGATCCGGATCTTGGCCGTCTGGTAGGACTGCCGCCACAGCGCCACCTCGTTGATGGCGAGCGCCGTCACGATTTCGCCGCCGGCGGTCTCGGCCTGCATCTCGATCGGGCGGATCGTTTCCGGTACGGCGGCTGCGATCCGGGCGGGAAGGTCGGCCTCGGCATATTCGTTCATCAGGAAGCCGACGGTGCCCCGGTTCATGCCATAGACGCGCTTGCCGCTGTTCATCGTCTCGCGCAGCGTCTGCAAGAGGAAGCCGTCGCCGCCGAGCGCGACGATCGTGTCCGCTTCCTCGATTGGCGCCTGGCCGTAGCGCTCCAGGAGGTTTCTCGCGGCTTCGCGCGCGTCTTTTGTGTCCGCCGAGACGAAGGCGATGGCATTTGCGGAGGCGGTCATGGCTTTCCGTTTCGCAACCCTTTCGGGCCGAAATTCTTACCCCTCTCTCCGGTAGAAACCGTAAATCCGGTAGAAACCGTAGATAATGTGTCCGGACGGACCCGCTGCAGGATGGTGCCCCCGGCCGGACTCGAACCGACGACCCTCTGATTACAAATCAGATGCTCTACCAACTGAGCTACAAGGGCACTGACAAGGGCGTAGCACAATTGCCGGGACAGTAAAGTGGTTTGCTGGCTTCCGCCGCGCTTCCGCCGCCCGAGCGACGGGAACCGGCGCTGGCAGCGGGGCGTTTGCGCCCTATGAACGACAAGCCATTCAAGACGCCGGTGATCGTCGACCTCGGGTCGGGCGCGGACCGGGACGTGAAGTCGGTCAAGGAGGCGCTGGATATCCTCTCCATGGAATGGCCGGGCGAGAAGGGCGGGGCCATACATGCCGAGGCCGTCCGGACTTGCCGGCTCTCGCTCGGTGGGCGTCTCCCGGCCGAGAAGGCCCGCGAGGCGTTCAGCGCGGCGGCCTGGGAAGCCGGCATCTTCGTCAGCGATCTCCGACGAATGAGCGACGAGGCTGCCTGACTGCGGCGCGATCACCGTGCCAGATATCGTCGCGCGGCATAGAGCGCGATCGCCGCGGCGTTGGATACGTTGAGGGAGCGGATGACGCCCGGCATATCGAGCCGGGCGAGCGTCCCGACCGTTTCCCGGCTCTTCTGGCGCAGCCCTTTTCCCTCCGCTCCGAGGACGAGAGCGATGCGGTCGCCGGCGAAGGATTTCTCCAATTCTTCGGCGGCTTCCGAATCGAGGCCGATCGTCTGAAAGCCGGCCCGATGTAACTCGCCGAGAGCTTCTGCCAGATTGCGCACCTCGATCAGGTCGATGTGTTCTAGCGCGCCCGACGCCGCCTTCGCGAGGACGCCCGTTTCCTGCGGGCTGTGCCGCGCTGTCGTGACGAGCGCGCCGGCGCCGAAGGCCACGGCCGAGCGCATGACGGCGCCGACATTGTGCGGGTCCGTCACCTGGTCGAGCACGATGACCAGCGCGGTATGGCCGAGCGCCGACAGCGGCTTGGGTTTGAGCGGCTTTGCCTCGACCAGCACGCCCTGGTGCACCGCCTCACTGCCCAGGATGCGGTCGATCTCGCGCGGGTCGGCGATTTCGAGCGGGAAAGGATGTTCGGCCGTTTCATCGAGGCCAAGACGGTGGAGCGCGTTGCGCGTCGCCAGCACGCGTTCGATTTTCCGGCGCGGATTGTCGAGCGCGGCGCGCACCGTATGCAGCCCGTAAAGGCGAACGAGGCCGTCCTCGGGCAGGGCAGGCGGCTGCGGTTTGCGGCCGCCGGGCTTGCCGGAGGACGGCGCGGTGAGGCTGCGGTGCTGCCGTCTCAGCCGTGCATAGTGGCTGTCCTTCGGGGTCTTCGGCCGGTCGCTGCTCATGGCGGCAGGCTTAGCAGCATGATTGCGGCTTGCCTATCGGGATCGGCTCTTTGCGCGGTTGACAGGGAAAGGCCTTCTCGCCATAAGGCGCTTCGCGAGCGGGCGGCCCTGACTGGCCTTCTGTTCGCACGCGTCTGGTCGCATGGCTCCGGCGAGTGCACGGAGGGGTGTCCGAGTGGTTAAAGGAGACGGACTGTAAATCCGTTGGCTCAGCCTACGCTGGTTCGAATCCAGCCCCCTCCACCAGCGCCGCAGCCCAGCATCCCGACACGAGACGCGGGTGTAGCTCAATGGTAGAGCAGCAGCCTTCCAAGCTGAATACGAGGGTTCGATTCCCTTCACCCGCTCCAGCTCTCAATTTCCGGTATTGCTGTTGGCCTGGATGGCCGCTCGCGTCAGCCTGCCTTGCAGACCAGCTTGCTTTCCGATTTGAGACCGGCGTTCGACGTCGAGCCTTCGAGCGAGACGCCTTTGCCCTTCGCCTCCGCGCGCAGCTTGGTCAGTTCGCTCTCGCAGGCGGCCTTGCTGGCATAGCTCGTCGACCGCAGCGGCGTGCATGTATTCAGGTCCGCATGCCCGACATAGGTGCTGCACAACAGTATCACGAAGGTCATGGTCATCCTCTCCGGCCGCCCTGCGATAGCGAACTCCCTGCCGCCCATTCGGGGCTCAATTGAGGCGGCGTCCGGGATGGGACGCTGGAATCCGGCGCGGCATACCCACATAGCGCGCTTTCACGAAACCTGCGCCGCCGCTTCGCGGGTCGGCGGCGATTCAAAAGAGGCTTGAGTTCTTCGGCAGTTGCCGCTAATCGCCCCCAAACCGCATGAAACGCTGCATGGGACTACCAGGGATATAAAATGGCCAAAGCGAAATATGAGCGTACGAAGCCGCATGTGAACATCGGGACGATTGGTCATGTCGACCATGGCAAGACGAGTTTGACGGCTGCGATCACGAAGTATTTTGGCGAGTACAAGGCGTACGACCAGATCGATGCG
>JBQCFH010000082.1:0-3615 GCA_051959385.1 Rhizobiaceae bacterium
GCGCCCGCGGTTGAGCTCCGTCAGCAGGTCCATGATCTCATGCGTGCGCTCGGTGTCGAGATTTCCCGTCGGCTCGTCGGCGACGAGCAGCATCGGCTCGGTGACGATGGCGCGGGCGATGGCGACGCGCTGCTGTTGGCCGCCGGAGAGTTCCGCCGGCGTGTGCCTCTCGCGGCCCGCCAGCCCGACCTTGGCGAGCGCGTCCATGGCGCGTTCGCGCCGTTCGCGCGCCGGCACGCCGCGATAGACGAGCGGCAGCTCGACATTCTCGGCGGCGGTGGTGCGTGGCAGGAGATTGTAGCCCTGGAAGACGAAGCCGATATAGAGGTTGCGCAGGATCGCGCGGCGGCCGCGGTCGAGCCAGCCGGCGTCGACGCCCATGAAGTCGTAGCGGCCGCTCGACGGCGTATCGAGGCAGCCGATGATGTTCATCGAAGTCGACTTGCCCGATCCCGACGGACCCATGATCGCGACGAATTCGCCGCGCGCGATGGCGAGATCGACGCCGGCGAGCGCGTCCACCCGCGTCTCGCCCTCACCGTAGCTTTTCCAGACCTGTTCGAAGCGGATAAGCGCCTCGCGCTCTGGCAGGGGCGACCGTTGCAGCATCGCCTAGCTCTCCTGCCGCGAGGAGGCGGTGACGACCCTGTCGCCTTCCTTCAGACCCGAAACGATCTCGGTATATTCGCCGTCCGTATCGCCGGGCTTGACCATCGCCTTGTGGGGATGGCCGTCGCGCAGCACGTAAACCGCGCGCATGCCTTCCGTCGTCGCCGGCTCTTTGGCCCGGTCGCGATGGTGACGGAAGCGCGGCATGAAGAGGTCGCGCAGGCTGAAGCCGCGGCGGGAACCGGCTTCGGGGGCAGGGGGGCTCCAGCGGAACGCGGCGTTCGGCACGGTGAGCACGCCGTTTGCCTGTCGCGTGACGATGTCGACGGCGGCGGTCATGCCCGGACGCAGGAGCAGCTTCGAATTGTCGACATCGAGCTTGGCCTGGTAGGTGACGACGTTGTCGGTCGTGACCGAGGCATAGGCGATGTCGCTGATCTTGGCGTCGAAGCGCTGCCCGGGAAAGGCATCGACCGTGAAATGGCCGGTCTGGCCCTTGGCGACCCGGCCGATATCCGCCTCGTCGATGGCCGCCTGGAGCTGCATGCGCTTCAAGTCCTGGGCAATGACGAAAAGCACCGGCGCCGAGAAGGACGACGCCACCGTCTGGCCCGGGTCGACCGAACGGGTCAGCACGACGCCGTCGATCGGCGCGTAGATGGTGCTCTTGGCGAGGTCCGTTTCCTGGAGCTTCTCGTTGGCCTGCGCGACGGCGACGTTCGCCTTGGCGACGGAGAGCGCGGCCTGTGCGCGGTCACGGTCAGCGGTAGCGGTATCGAGGGCCTGCTTCGCCGCCATGCCTTTGGCGGCAAGCTGCTCGGTGCGGTCGAGCGTCCGCGACGTGTCGGCGAGCGTCGTTTCGGCCTGCTCGACCTGCGCCTGAGCCGCAAGGACCGACGCCTTCGCTCCCTCGATCTGGGCAAGGATGCGCGACCTGTCGAGAACGGCGAGCACGTCGCCTTTCTTCACTTCCTGGTTTTCCTCCACGGCAACCGAGCGCACCACGCCCGACAATTCGCTGGAAACGTCGACCTGGGTGAGCGGCTGCAAGGTGCCGGTGGCGGATACCTTGATCGTCAGATCGCGCATTTCCGCCGGCGCGGTCGTGTAGACGATCTTCGCGGGCGCCTGGTCGAACCATTGCCAGGCGCCGATGCCGGCAAGGAGCGCGACCAGGGTAGCGCTCCAAAGCGTCCATTTGCGGCGCCGCTCGCGACCGCGGCCCTTCGCATCCAGCCCGAGCGATTCCTCGATCCCAATGCCGGCGGGCGTCTCGACCTTCGGCCGTTCCACCGTCTGGTCCATACCGTTCTGTCCTTCCGCCCGCCTTGGAACTGGCGGCTGCCGATATCGGGAACTCCATCCAATCGCAGGAGATCATACCGAAACATCGGATTTTCAAATTAAATTTCGCCCATGTTATAGCGGTGCGCACCTGAACCGGAGATGACCGCGTGATTAAGCGCCGATACATGGTCTACGACGTCTTCGCCGATGAAAGACTGGCGGGGAACCCGCTGGCGGTGGTCCTCGACAGCGACGGGCTCGACACGGCGGCAATGCAGAGGATCGCCGGCGAGTTCAATCTATCCGAAACCGTCTTCGTCGGCACGCCCGAAAACCCTGCCCATTCGGCGGGGGTGCGAATCTTCACGCCGCGCGTCGAACTGCCCTTCGCCGGCCATCCGACGGTCGGCACCGCGGTTGCGCTTGCCGAGACGCGTGCGTCCGGGCCCACCGCCGGCGGCTCGGAGATCCTCGTTCTGGAGGAGGGCGTGGGGCCGGTCCGCTGTGCTGTATCGCGCGGCAGCGGCGCAACCTTCGCCGAGTTCGACCTGCCGCGCCTGCCGGAGAAGATCGCATTCGATGCGGTGCCGGAGGCGGTCGCCGCCGCACTCGGCCTCGGGCCGCACGAGATCGGCTTCGAGAACCATCGGGTCGACGCCTGGTCCGCCGGAGTGCCATATGTGACCGTGCCGGTGCGCGGGCTGGCGGCCGCGGCGAAGGCCCGGATGGACGTGGAGGCCTGGGTAGGGCTGGCGCCGCGCGCCGGCCATCTCGTCGCCGCACCCTATATCTATTGCCGCGAGACCATCGGTCACGACGCCTCCTTCCACGCCCGCATGCTGGCGCCGCACGAGGGCATTCCCGAAGATCCGGCGACCGGTTCGGCGGCGGCGGCCTTCGCCGGCGCCGTCTTGCGCTTCGATGCGCCGCCGGACGGCTCGATGCCGCTCCTCATCGAGCAAGGCCTCGAGATGGGCCGGCCCTCCAAGATGAGGCTGGAACTCGACGTCGAGCGCGGCAAACTCGCCGCCGCGCGCATCGGCGGACATGCGGTGAAGGTGGCCGAGGGAACCCTCTTTACCTGAGGAAGCGGAAATTTCCGTAAGGGCTGGACAGCCCCGGCCTCACTGGCTATATCCGCGCCGTCCCGCGCCGCTTGGCGCGCGGTGGGTGATTAGCTCAGTTGGTAGAGCAGCTGACTCTTAATCAGCGGGTCACAGGTTCGATCCCTGTATCACCCACCAACTCCATATCCTTGAAACCGCTTGTAATCTCCTACGGGGTGATGGAACGGAATGAGAGGGTCATTTCAGTTTGAACTTCATGTTGAGCGCGGCGACCTGCGCGCTGTCCAGGTGCCGCACGTCGAGCCCGCGCGTGAGGATGAGGAGCCTTGCGGTCTCCTCCAGCTCTTCCGCCGCGAATACGGCCCCTTCGAGCGACGTGCCGGCGACGACGGGGCCATGATTGGCAAGCAGGACCGCCGCGTGCTCGCCGGCACGGGCCCGCACGAGCGGCGCCACGTCGGCGGAACCCGGCATCGTGTAGGGAAGCACCGGCACACGCCCGACCCGCATCACAACATAAGGCGTGATGGGCGCGATCGCATCCTCGGGATCGATATCGGCGAGGCAGGAAAGCGCGGTGGCGAAGGTGGAGTGCAGGTGGACCACCGCCTCCGTTTCCGGCCTTCCTTCGTAGAAGGCCCGGTGCAGCGGC
>JBQCFH010000083.1:0-4144 GCA_051959385.1 Rhizobiaceae bacterium
ACTTCCCCTCCCCCGTCGAACGGGGGAGAGGTGGCCGCGAAGCGGACGGAGTGGGGGTCGACAAGGGAGCAACCCGCATTCGCGGTCGCATCGGCTTTCTCGGCACGCTAGCCGTGCCGCTCGTGGTCTGGCAACTTGCAGTGCTCGTCTTCCGCCCCGCGCCCTACATCCTGCCTTCGCCGGTCGAAGTGCTGGCCGCGCTGGCGCGCCAACCCGGCTTCTTCGCCTGGAACGGGCTGGTGACGGTGAGCGAAATCCTGCTCGGCTTCCTCTGCGGCGCCACTTTCGGCGCGCTGGTGGCGCTGGCGATGGCGGCGCTCCCCCGCTTCGGCCGGCTCGCCTGGCCGCTGCTGCTCGTCGTCCAGGCCTTCCCCGTCTTCGTCATCGCGCCGCTCTTGGTCGTCTGGTTCGGCTTCGGCATGGGCTCGAAGATCATCATGGCTTCGATCATCATCTTCTTTCCCGTCGCCTCGACTTTCGCGGATGGATTGCGCCGCACGGATCAGGAGATCCTCGACGCGGTGGCGCTCACGCCGGCGACGCATTGGCAGGCGCTGCGCTACATCCGCCTGCCGCTCGCCATGCCCGCGCTTGCGTCCGGCCTGCGCATCGCCGCGCCGCTGGCGCCGCTCGGCGCCGTGGTCGGCGAATGGGTAGGCGCTTCGGCCGGCCTCGGCTTCGTCATGGTGCAGGCGAACGCCCGCATGCAGACCGATACGGTCTTCGCCGCGATGGCGCTGCTTGCCGCGCTCAGCCTCATCCTGCGCGGGATCGTCGACCGGCTCGCGCCCCTGCTCACGCCCTGGGAAGCATACGACAAGGACAGTTCCGCATGAGATCGAATTCCCTGCTCGCCGCCTTTGCCCTCGCAACGGCATTGTTCGCCACGCCTGCGCTCGCCGCCGACAAGCTGACCGTCCTGCTCGACTGGTTCGTCAATCCCGACCACGCGCCGCTGGTCGTGGCGAAGGAGAAGGGCTTCTTCGAACAGCAAGGGCTCGACGTCCAGCTCGTTCCGCCCGCCGATCCGTCCGCGGTGCCGCGGCTGGTCGGCGCCGGCCAGGCGGATGTCGGCGTCTACTACCAGCCCAATCTTTATCTCGACCACGCCGCCGGCGTCCCGATCGTCCGCTTCGGCACGCTGGTGGAGACGCCGCTCAACACGGTGATCGCGCTCGCCGACGGCCCGATCAAGTCGCTCGCCGATCTCAAGGGCAAGTCGGTCGGCTATTCGGTGTCGGGTTTCGAGGACGCGCTTCTGGCCGAGATGCTGGCGAGCGCCGGCCTCGGCCTCAAGGATGTGAAGCTCGTCAACGTCAATTTCTCGCTGTCGCCTTCGCTGATCGCCGGCAAGGTCGACGCCGTCATCGGCGGCTATCGCAATTTCGAACTGAACCAGATGCGGCTGGCCGGCCATCCCGGCCGCGCCTTCTTTCCGGAAGAGCACGGGGTCCCGCCCTATGACGAGCTGATCTACATCACCCGGCCGCAACTCGCGCATGATCCCCGCCTGGCGCGCTTCCTCGCGGCAGTGGAGAAGGCGACGCTCTGGCTCACCAACCATCCCGACGATGCCTGGCAGGCTTTCATCGCCGCCCATTCCGACCTGAATGACGCGCTGAACAAAAAGGCCTGGCAGGACACGCTGCCGCGCTTCTCCAAGAGCCCTGCGGCATTCGATCCGGAGCGCTACAAGCGCTTCGCCGACTTCCTGGTGAAGCGCGGGCTTATCAAGCAGGCGCCGCCGCTTGGGGATATTTCGGTCGAGGTGGGCGAGCGGAGGTAGATTCGATTTTCGTAGCGGTCGTCCTCCGCCAGCACCCCTCATCCGACCTCGCTCCGCTCGGCCACCTTCTCCCACAAGGGGAGAAGAAGGGATCGCGTCGACCGCTTTGCCACCTACAACGTGAGATTTGCTTCAACGTTATAGATTTGCGGAAGCGTTGATGCAGCGCGTTACCTTCTCCCCTTGTGGGAGAAGGTGGCCGAGCGGAGCGAGGTCGGATGAGGGGTACCTGGCAGAGCGCTACGCGCCCTCACCCCTCCAGCAGCGCCGCCGCGGTCCTCTCGTCGGTGATGAGCCCGTTGATCAGCCGGCGGTTGGCGGCCGCGCGGATGCCGGGCAGCTTCCTCTCGCCCATGGCGAGCGCCACCACCAGCGACTTCTCCCGCGAAGGTATGGGCGCCGACGCGACCCGGTCGTTGGTGATGCCCTCGATCAGCCGGCCGTCGCGGTCGAACGCCCAGCCGACGATCTCGCCCACGGCACCGGCCTTTTGCAGCGCCTTCAGTTCCGCCTCCGTAATGAAGCCGTCTTCGTATAGGGGCGCGTTCGGGCCGAGATCGCCGATGCCGACGAAGGTGACGTCCGCGCGCGCCGCCAGCGCCAGCGTCGGCTGGATCATCGGCTGGGAAAGCAGCATCTCGCGCTCTTCTGGCGAGGAGGCGATGACCGGCAGCGGCATCGGAAAGCTGCGCGCCTTCACCGTGTCGGCGAGCGTGAAGATGACGTTGTAGAAGGCGGCCGATCCGTCCGGCGAGATGTTTCCGGTGAGCGACACGACCTTGTGCTGCGGGCATTCCATGGACGGAAGCTGCTCGACAGCCGCTTTCAGCGTTCGTCCCGTGCCGAGCGCCATGACGATCGGCTCCGGCGAGGCAAGCCGCCGCTCGATTTCGGCCGCGGCCGCTTCCGCCACGCCGATCGTGGTCGAGGCGGAATCAGGATCGCTCGGTACGACCTCGACCAGGTCGAGCGCGTAGCGGGACTGCACCCGCCGCGCCAGTTCCAGGCAGTTCGCGATCGGGTGATCGATCCGCACCCGGACCAGGCCCTCCGAGACGGCGAAGGACACGAGGCGCTGCGCCGATTGGCGCGAGACGCCGAGCTTGGCCGCGATCTGGTCCTGCGTGTTGCCGGCCACATAGTAGAGCCAGCCCGCGCGCGCCGCGTCGTCCAGCCTGCTCGAACCGCCGCTCTCCTGCCGCCCGTTCATGCCCAAGTCCCTGTCCGCCTCCGCTTTGCCATCGCGTCGGGTCGCCTGCAAGCGCAGGGCCGCGCTTTGCCGCCGGATTTCGGTCTCGCCACTATGTTCGCAAAGATTTTTCTGCAGGGCAATTGCTCATTTCGATAGCAGATGCACCACGCCTGAAGGCAGACCGAATGCCGGCACGAGAGGCCGGGGAGCATAATTTCGCCAATGTTGCCCCGGCGCACGGTCGGTCCCAGCCCGGTTGCGCTCGCCAGTGCCTGCTGCGGTGCAACAACGAATGCGCTTGACATTTGTCACTCTAAATGAGTAATTGCCCATAAGCAAAGCAATTGCGCATCAATTGCTGCTTGTTGGGAGGTATCCATGAAACTCGAATCGCTCATCCTGGGCGCGTGCTCGGTTCTGGCCATGGCCGGCTTCGCCCGCGCTGAGACCACGCTCACCATCGCCACCGTCAACAATGGCGACATGGTGCGCATGCAGAAGCTGACGGACGACTTCACCAAGGCCAATCCGGACATCAAGCTGAACTGGGTGACCTTGGAGGAGAACGTTCTTCGCCAGAAGGTCACGACCGATATCGCCACCAAGGGCGGGCAGTACGACGTGATGACCATCGGCACATACGAGGTGCCGATCTGGGCCAAGCAGAACTGGCTCCTGCCGCTCGATAATCTCGGCGCCGACTATGACGTCGACGATCTCCTGCCGGCGATCCGCAACGGCCTCTCGGCCGACGGCAAGCTCTATGCGGCGCCGTTCTACGGCGAGAGCTCCTACACCATGTACCGCACCGACCTTTTCAAGAAGGCCGGGCTGACCATGCCCGACAAGCCGACCTGGGACTTCATTAAGCAGGCGGCCGACAAGGTCACTGACAAGGCAAACGGCATCTACGGCATCTGCCTGCGCGGCAAGGCCGGCTGGGGCGAGAACATGGCGTTCCTGACGGCGATGTCCAATTCCTTCGGCGCCCGCTGGTTCGACGAGAAGTGGCATCCGCAGTTCGACCAGCCAGCGTGGAAGGACACGCTCACCTTCTATGTCGACCTGATGAAGAAGGACGGCCCTCCCGGCGCCTCCTCGAACGGCTTCAACGAGAACCTCGCGCTCTTCCAGTCGGGCAAATGCGGCATGTGGATCGACGCCAC
>JBQCFH010000084.1:0-6171 GCA_051959385.1 Rhizobiaceae bacterium
CCCCTCACCCGGCTCGCGGAGCCTGTCCTCGGGCCGGCCAAAGGCCGGACCCGCGGGCTCGCCACCCTCTCCCCGGCGGGGAGAGGAGGCGCCGGCCGCGCCGCCGTTCCCTCTTCTCCCCGACGGGGAGAAGGTGGCCGCGAAGCGGCCGGATGAGGGGGTTCAAAGCCACTATTTGATCGCCTTGCCACGGCCAGGTGGCCCGAAGGGCCGCTGGAGGCAGGTCCACTTTACGCGCTGGCGCCCGCCTTTTCGGCCAGCATGCGCGCAAAGGCGTCCTTTATGCGCAGCACGAATTCGTCCTTGTAGGGGAACTCCGCATTGTGCAGATGGACCAGCATGGACGGGTTGGCCTCGAAGACGATGAGGCGGCCGTCGGACGACAGCCCGCAGTCGATGCCGAAATAGTCGAGGCCTATCCGCTGCGAGATCGTCCGCAATGCCTCGAAGGCATCGGGGCCGAAGACCTCGGCCGGCTCCCGCAGGAAGGCCTCTTCCTCCGTCTGCATCCACGGGCATTCGGCCATGCGCGTCGTCGCGTGGTGCACCTTCCAGTTGTCGCCGATGGCGAGATGATAGGGCAGGATTTCACCGCCGACGAACATGAAGCGGTATTTGCGGAAGAGCCCGTCGGACGAACGGTAGTCGACGAATTCCGAAAGGTAGAACTCGCCCCCCTCATGCCGCGCGGCGAAGGCCTGCAGCGCGCCGGGCTCCGCGCACAATTCCATGGCTTCGCCGCCATGCGTGCCGACGGTTCGCGCGACCAGCGGGAATCCGACGGCGGCGCCGGCGGCGCCGATGCCTTCGCCCCGGCATCGCTCCATCCGCGGCACGACGGCGTGCGGAATGTCGGCCAGCCGGCGCGCGATCGAAGGCCGGTCGGTTCCGCGCACGAGATGCGGCGGGTTCACGACCGGCCGGCCGAAGCGCGACAGGAACTCCTCCGCCTCGTGCAGGACGGCGTCGCCACGGTCGGCATCCGAAACGAGATTGACGAGGACATCGGCCCGGCTTGCGAGCGCGGCCATGTCGTATTCCATCTCCGGCAGGAGCATCAGCAACCCGCTCTCGAAGGGCGCGTTGCCGATCAGGTCCTCATAGGGCGTGTTGGAGCAGGACGGCGAGAAGAGAAGCAGGGCGCGGAAATCCGGCAAAGGCTTGCCGGCAGGATAGATTTTCAGCGGGCGGATCGCGGCGGCGTCGCGATAGGCGCTGTCCGCCTCGTCGTGCCGCCCGAGATCGCCGAGCACATTGCCCTTGAGGATCAGCATGTCGGCCTCGCCGGGCGAAAGCGCCAGCGCCCTCTCCACCGAAGCAAGGGCCTCCTCGCCCCGCAAGGCCTTCTTGAGGGCCGCGGCGCGGTTGGCATGGGCGGCGAAGAAATCCGGCCGGAGCGCGAGGGCCTTGTCGTAAAGCGCGACCGCGTCCTCGTAACGGCCGATGCGCTGGAAGAGATTGCCCCTGGCGCAGAGCGCATCGTGATCGGCGGGCGAAAAGCCAAGCAGGCGGTCGAGCGCCGCGCCGGCCTCCTTCAGCCGGCCCAGGCCTTCGAGCAGCGCACCCAGCCGCAAGAGCGCCGCCGGGTAATCCGGGCGCAGCGTAAGCGCCCGTCCGTAGGAAGCAAGCGCGGCTTGCCGATCCCCCAGTTCCTCGAGCGCGAGGGCGCGATTGTAGAGCGTATCCGGATCGTCGGGCCGCAGCGCCAGCGCCGCCTCATGGGAGGCAACCGCCTCGCCGTGCCGGCCGAGCGCCTGCAGCGCGATTCCCCTCGCCGCCAGCGCTTCGGGATAGTCGGGCCGCAGCTTCAGCGCGGCGTCGAACCATTCGACCGCCTTTTCGGGTCGCGACAGGCGCAGGAGAAGATTGGCGAGCAGGTTGCAGGCGATCTCGCTTTTCCGCACGTGCTGGCGGCAGGCAAGCAGCCGGCTCACGGCGCCCGCGACATCCCCCGCCTCCAGGCAGCGCAGCGCCGGATCGAAGACGGAAGAGGGCGCCGCGGCGCGCTGGCGCGCGGGAGCCTTGCCTGCGGGTATGAACTTTCGTTGCGGCTGGCGAAATGACTGCAAGCGCCCTCTCCTTCTCGTGGACGAGATAGGCCGAGGGGGCTTGCCCCAGCCTTGACGGCCGGTCAGCCGAGCGAGGTTTTCGACGGCGACGGAAACGGCTATGACCGTGTGGCAGGCAAGGCGCGCACATGGCCTATCAGTCTCCGATCTCCCCCGGCATTTCCTGGTACGAGGAGACGGCCGGGGAGCGGCCGCGCTATCCGGCGCTCGAAGGCGACCGCCGCGCCGATGCGGTCATCATAGGCGGCGGCTATACCGGCCTGTCGGCGGCCGCACATCTGGCCAAGGCGGGCGTCGATGTGACCTTGGTCGATGCGCATCGCTTCGGCGACGGCGCCTCGGGCCGCAACGGCGGCCAGCTCGGAACCGGGCAGCGCGCCTGGGCGGAGGATCTGGAACGCGAGCTCGGCTTCGCCCGCGCCAAGGCGCTCTTCGATCTCGCCGAGGAGGCGAAAGCGCATCTGCTCGACTTCGCCGACGCCAACCGGATCGAGATCGACTACCAGCCCGGGCAGATGTCGGTGGCGCACAAGATGCGCTACGTGAAGGACTACGCGGCGCATGCGGCAATCATGCGCGAGCGCTTCGGCTATCCGCATATGACGTTCACGGATGCGCGCGAGACGGCGGAGCGGCTCGGTTCGTCGAAATATTTCGGCGGCGTCCGCGACATGGGCACCGGCCACATCCATCCGATGAAGCTTGCCATCGGCACGGCGCGGGCGGCGGCGGAGGCCGGCGGGCACCTGTTCGAGAATACGCGCGCGACGGGCATATCCTCGTCCGGCGGCAAGGTCCGCGTCACGACGGACAAGGGCACGATCACCGCCGATAAGGCGCTGGTCGCCGTGAACGCCTATGGCGGCGAGTTGGAGCCGGTCAGCGCCGCGCATGTCATGCCGATCGGCTCCTTCATCGGCGCGACGGCGCCGCTCGGCGACGACAGTCCGGTGCTGCCCGGCCGCGAGTCGGTCGACGATTCCCGCTTCGTCGTGCGCTTTTTCCGCCGCACTCGGGACGGGAGGCTGCTCTTCGGCGGTCGCGAAATCTATTCGACCTCGGAGCCCGCCGGCATCAAGGGCGGCATCCGTCGGCAGATCGCCGAGGTGTTTCCGGCCTTGAAAAATGTCGAGATCACTCACGCTTGGGGCGGCTATGTCGGCATCACCCTGCCGCGCAAGCCATTCGTGCGCGAGGTGATGCCGAACGTGATTTCCGCCGGCGGCTATTCGGGGCATGGCATCATGCTCTCGAATTTCGTCGGCAGGCTCTATGCGGAAACGGTCGCCGGCAACCGCGACAGGCTGAAGCTGTTGGAAGAATTAAGGATACCGCCTTTCCCCGGCGGCGCGGCTTGGCGCGCGCCGCTCCTCGTCCTCGCGCTCAACTGGTACGCGCTGAGGGACAGGATTTGAATCGGATCGCATCCAAGGCCGTCCCCTTCGAGGCAGGGCAGTCGCATATGGAATTGCGTGGCTTCCTACCCCCACCCCTGTCCCCTCCCCACAAGGGGGAGGGAGACGCCGACATCGCTTTCCCAGCTAAAATCGTCGAATTTTTGCGCCATACGGCGCCGGAGCAAGTCCCCCTCCCCCTTGTGGGGAGGGGTTAGGGGTGGGGGTATTTCCATATGGGAGGGTCCGGCCGATAGGCCGGGGGTGGGGTGATTTCATATGGTTTGCGGTTACAGATATCAGCTCTCCTCCGCATCCGGCCCGGGCAGCGGGCTCAGCCGCAGCACGAGTGCGCCTAAAACAGCCGCGGCGAGCGAGCCGGCGAGGATGCCGACTTTCACCGATTGCTGAAGCGCCTCGCTGTCGCCGAAGGCGAGCAGGCCGATGAACAGGCTCATGGTGAAGCCGATGCCGCAGAGCAGCGCCACGCCGAGCATATGCGACCAGCCGGCATTTGCCGGCATGGCGGCGATGCCGAGGCGCACGGCAACGAACACCGTGCCGAAAACGCCGATGAGCTTACCGGCGAGCAGCCCGAGCGCGACGCCGAGGGTGAGCGGCTCCGTCAGCGTCGCGGCCGACATGCCGGCGAAGGAAACGCCGGCATTGGCGAAGCCGAACACCGGCACGATCACGAACGGCACGACGCCGTGCAGCGCATGCTCCATGCGGTGGAGCGGCGAGGCTTGGAGATCGCTTTCGAGGCCCGGCGCGCGGCGGAGCGGGATGGTCAACGCCAGCGCGACGCCGGCGAGCGTGGCGTGGATGCCCGATTTAAGCACCACCACCCACAGGATGACGCCGAGCGCTACATAGGGCGCCAGCCGCAGCACGCCCATGCGGTTGAGCACGACCAGCGCCGCCAGCACGATCGCCGCCGCGCCGAGCCATGGCAGCGACAGCCCGCCCGTATAGAAGAGCGCGATGATGATGACCGCGCCGAGATCGTCGATGATGGCGAGCGCCGTCAGAAAGACCTTGAGCGCCGCGGGCACGCGCTCGCCCAGAAGCGACAGCACGCCGAGGGCGAAGGCGATGTCGGTGGCGGTCGGGATCGCCCAGCCGCGCACCGTCGCCGCGTCGCGGGCGTTGCGCGCAAGGTAGATCCGCGCCGGCACGACCATGCCGCCGGCGGCGGCCAGGCCGGGCAGAACGCGGCGGGGCCAGGTGGAGAGCTGGCCGTCAAGCGCTTCGCGCTTGATCTCCAGCCCGACCAGCAGGAAGAAGACCGCCATCAGGCCGTCATTGATCCAGTGCGATACGGAAAGCGGGCCGAGATAGGCGTGCAGTGCGCCGAAATAGGCCGGCGCCAGCGGCGAATTGGCGATGATGAGCGCGGCCGCCGCCGCGGCCATGAGAACGATGCCACCCGCGGCCTCGCTGTCGAGAAACTCGCGGAAGACGGAAAGGGGCCTGCCGGATTTTGTCATCAACATCCCCTCCTCCGGGCCCCAAGTTAGATGGCACGCGTGCGAGCACGAAACCAGCCCGTCGACGCTCCGTCCCAGGCCCTGAAGCAGCCGAACCGCAAGCAAATTCCCCAAGACCCGGGATTTTCGGAAAGATTTTGCTACGGCGCGCCCTACTCTTCTGACATGGTCGCGCCCGATCAAAATCCAGACTCAGGAACACACCCATGAAACGGTTTGCATCCATCCTCGCCGCCGCCGCGCTCGGCCTGCTTGCGGCGCTGCCCGTCCAGGCCGCATCGCTCGCCAAGATCAAGGAGACAGGCGTCTTCCGGATCGGCACGGAAGGCACCTACGCGCCCTTCACCTATCACGATTCGTCCAACCAGCTCGTCGGCTTCGACGTCGAGATCGGCCGCGCCATCGCGAAAAGGCTCGGCGTCAAGGCGGAGTTCCTGGAAGGCAAGTGGGACGGGTTGATCGCCGGGCTCGACGGCGACCGCTACGACGCGGTCATCAACGAGGTCGGAATCACTGAGGCGCGCAAGCAGAAATACGATTTCTCCGATCCCTACATCGCTTCCAAGGCGGTGCTGATCGTGCGCGGCGACAACAACGAGATCAAGAGCTTCGCCGATCTCAAGGGCAAGAAATCGGCGCAGACGCTGACCTCCAATTTCGGCAAGCTGGCGGAAAAGAACGGCGCGACGCTCGTCGGCACGGACGGCTTCGACCAGTCGATCCAGCTCGTGCTCAACGGCCGCGCCGACGCGACGATCAACGACAGCCTCTCCTTCCTCGACTTCAAGAAGCACAAGCCCGACGCCAATGTGAAGATCGCGGCGCAGGAGGCGAATGCCGACTATTCCGGGGTCATCATCCCGAAGGGCGAGCCGGAACTTCTGGCGGCGATCAACAAGGCGCTTGCCGACATCAAGGCCGATGGCACCTACAAGAAGATCGCGGAGAAATATTTCGGGCAGGATGTTTCCAAGTAAGCGGCCGGAGTACCCGGTCGTCATCCTCGGGCTTGTCCCGAGGATCTACCACAGGGGTCCGGTTGTCATGTAGGCCGGTGCACTGCGTCGCTTGGACCGCAACTACCATGACATCGATTGTAGATCCTCGGGACAAGCCCGAGGATGACGGCAATAGCGTTGGCTTAACGGCAGCGCCAACCCATATAGCCCCCGTCTCGACGACATAAGGCGAGGCTCCGTTCCGCAATCGCCTCCGAAG
>JBQCFH010000085.1:0-7202 GCA_051959385.1 Rhizobiaceae bacterium
CGCCGGGTTGAATTTTCCTGAACAGCCGGCCCTTCCCTCTTACTCCGCCGCTTTCAGCGCCTGCTCGAGGTCGGCGATGATGTCTTCGGCGTCCTCGATGCCGATGGAGAGCCGGATCACGTCCGGGCCGGCGCCGGCCGCGGTCTTCTGCTCGTCGGAAAGCTGGCGATGCGTGGTCGAGGCCGGATGGATGATGAGCGACTTCGTGTCGCCGATATTGGCGAGATGCGAGAAGAGCTCGACCGCCTCGACGAGCTTGACGCCCGCCTCGAAGCCGCCCTTGAGCCCGAAGGTGAAGACGGCGCCGGCGCCCTTCGGCGAATATTTCTGCTGCAGCTTGTGGTTCGGGTCCGACGGCAGGCCCGGATAGGATACCCATTTCACCTGCGGCTGTTGCGACAGCCATTCCGCGACCTTCTGCGCGTTGTCACAGTGGCGCTGCATCCGCAGCGACAGCGTCTCGCATCCGGTGAGGATGAGAAAGGCATTGAACGGCGAGATGGCCGGGCCGAAATCGCGCAGGCTGAGGACGCGCACCGCGATTGCAAACGCGAAATTGCCGAAGGTCTCGTGCAGCACCATGCCGCCATATTCCGGACGCGGCTCCGACAGCATCGGATAATTGCCGGATTTCGACCAGTCGAAGGTGCCGGCATCGACGATTGCGCCGCCCATCGAATTGCCGTGGCCGCCGATGAACTTGGTCAGCGAAGGAACGACGATGTCGGCGCCGTGCTCGATCGGACGGACGAGATAGGGCGAGGCCATCGTGTTGTCGACAATGAAGGGGATGCCGTGCCTGTGCGCGATCGCGGCGATCGCCTCGAGATCGACGAAGGTGCCGCCCGGATTGGCCAGGCTCTCCACGAAGATCGCGCGCGTGTTCCCGTCGATCTGCTTCTCGAAACTTGCGATGTCGTCCGGGTTGCCCCAGCGGACCTCCCAGCCGAAGCTCTTGAAGGAATGGCCGAACTGATTGATCGAGCCGCCGTAAAGCTTGCGGGCGGCGATGAAATTGTCGCCCGTGCGCATCAGCGTGTGGAAGACGAGCAGCTGCGCGGCATGGCCGGAAGCGACGGCAAGCGCCGCGGTGCCCCCTTCCAGCGCCGCCACGCGCTCCTCGAGCACCGCCTGCGTCGGGTTCATGATGCGCGTATAGATGTTGCCGAAGGCCTTGAGCCCGAACAGCGAAGCCGCATGATCGACGTCGTCGAAGACGTACGCGGTCGTCTGGTAGATGGGCGTGGCGCGGGCGCCGGTAGCGGGATCCGGCTTGGCGCCGGCGTGGACGGAGAGTGTGTCGAAGCCCGGCGAGCGCTGGTTCATGTGCGGAGTCTCCTTTGATCGGGTGCCGCGGCATTTCTCGCAAAGCGTTTCCGCAAAAGCAAAGAAGATTTTGGCGGAAATCTCCGATGGCGGGAGAAGTGCGTCTTGCCCCGGCCGGCTCTGCCGCCATCGTATGCCAGCCGCCAACTGCCGCCTTCCCCTCATCGCGCCCTATGTCAATGCGACGCCAACCATCAAGAGAGATGCTCGATGCCCGGAAATTCGATTTGGAAACGCTATGGATATGCCTGGGTCACAGCCGGCTTTTTCGTGATTTCGCTTGCCGGCCACTGGCTGTTCGGCTGGTTCGCTTTCGCGAACGAGCAGCAGGAGCATCGTCAGCCAGTCCGGGCCTCGGAATATGTGGTCCAGATGACGCGCGATACGCTCGAGAACTGGCAATCGGAATTCCTGCAACTGTTGTGGCAGGTCGGCGGGCTGGCGCTCTTGCTCTATGTCGGCTCGCCGCAGTCGAAGGAAGGGGACGACCGGATGGAAGCGAAGCTCGACGAGATTCTCCGCCGCATCGACCCGGCAAACGGAGAACAGGCGATCCGGCGGATCGACGAGGACTACGCCGGTCGCCACACCGACCCGCAATATATTTCGCGAACGTCCTGAGTTGCCGCATCGAGACGCGGCCGAGCCTATTTCGCGCGTATGCCGAAGCTCTGGAAGCCGCTGCGCAGGATCGGCTTCTTCGAGGAGATGACGCCCGATCGGACGCCGTTCCAGCCGATCTCGCCGGAGAGCTTGCCGTACTCGATTTTCGGGCAGCGGTTCATCACCACCTTCAGCCCGGCCGCTTCCGCCTTCGCCGCGGCCTCGTCGTTGCGGATGCCGAGCTGCATCCAGATCACCTTCGGCAGCGGGTCGAGCGAAAGCGCCTCGTCGACGATGGCCGGCGCGGCATTCGAAGCGCGGAAAATATCTACCATGTCGATCGGGTGCGGGATGTCCGAAAGCCGTGTATAGACGCGCTGTCCGAGGATCTCCTTGCCCGCCTGGCCAGGATTGACCGGATAGACGGTGAAGCCTTTGTCGATCAGGTAGTTGAGCACGAAGAAGCTCGGCCTAACGTCGTTCGCCGACGCGCCGACCATGGCGACCGCCCTGACGCTGTTCAGGATGCCGGAGATGTAATCGTTGGAATAGAAGTCGTGGTTCATGCCGGAAGCTTGATGTTGCCCGTCTCGTCGATGGGGAATTGCGGATTGTGCGCGACCTCCCAGAGGTTCCCTTCCGGGTCGGCGAAATAGCCGTACCAGCCGCCCCAGAAGGCACGGCCCGCAGCCTTAACAATGCGTCCGCCGGCGCGCTCGGCTTCCGCAAGGACCTCGTCCACTTCGCCGTCCGAGCGCGTATTGTAGGCCAGATAGACGCGCGACGGCCCTTTCCCGAATTTGATTTCGGCGTCCGGTTCGGCCGCCTCGCGCGGGAACAGCGCCAGGATCGCACCGCCCATCTGGAAGAAGGCGACGCCGTCATCGATCCGGTGTCGCTTCAGTCCCATGGCCTCATAGAACGCGGCCATGCGGCCAAGATCGTCGACCGCGATCGTGATGATCGATATGCGCGGTTCCATCGTCGCGACCGCTACTCGCCCGTCCATTGCAGGGTGCGCTTGCCGATGAAGGCAGCGATGCCCTCTTCGGCGTCGCCGGCCAGCATGTTCTCGACCATGACGCGGGAGGCGCTTTCATAGGCGTCCGCGAGGCCGAGCCCGGCCTGCTCGTAAAAGCCCTTCTTGCCCATGCGCACCGCCGTCGGCGATTTCGATGCAATCGTCTCGGCGTATTTGTTGACGACCGGGTTGAGATATTCCGACGGGACGACGCGATTGACCAGCCCGAACTCGCGCGCGGTTGCCGCGTCGATCATTTCGCCGGTCAGAAGCATTTCCATCGCGTGCTTGCGCGAGATGTTTCGCGACAGCGCCACCGACGGCGTCGTGCAGAAAAGCCCGACATCGATGCCGTTGACGCCGAACGTCGCCCGATCGGTCGCGATCGCGAGATCGCAGCATGCGACGAGCTGGCAGCCGGCCGCCGTGGCGATCCCGTCCACCGCCGCGATCACGGGCTTGGGGAGATCGACGATCGACCGCATCAGCCGCGAGCAGGTGGCGAAGGTCTCCTCGAAATAGGCTCTGCCCTTGTCGGCGTCGGCGCGATGAAGCGTCATCTCCTTGAGGTCGTGACCGGCACAGAAGAGCTTGCCGGCGGCCGCGACCACCACGACCCGGACCGATTTGTCGTCCCGCGCCCCATCGAGCCCTTCCTGAAGCGTTTCCATGACGGCCATCGAAAGTGCGTTGGCCGGCGGATTGGAAAGCGTGAGCACCAGGATGCCGCCCCGCTGGTCCGACAGGACCGGGCCTTGCGGCTCATCGCGCTTCAGCTTGAGGACTTCGGCCATTGTCTTTCTCCGCGCATTCGCAGTACCGAACTCATAGGTAATGGCACTGCCGCGCGAAAGAAAGCATGAAAGCCTTGGACCATCGACGGGTGGGGGACGCATGAACAAGCCGTTGAAGCCGGTGATGACAGCCGGGGAATTGAACGGGCTTCTCGCCCGGGTTTTCCCGCAGCTCAACAAGGACCGGCAGGATTACGTCGTGACCGACGTGTTTCCCGGCGGCTGCACCATCCGCCTCAATGCGGGCTACGAGCATTTGCGCCCCGGCGATACCGTCTCCGGCGTGGCGCTCTTCGCGCTGGCCGATCTCGGCGGCTATGCCTGCGTGCTGTCCCATGCCGGGCCGGATGCACTTTCGGTGACCACCAACATCTCGATCAATTTCATGCGCAAGGCAGGTCCCGGCCCGGTCGACGGTCGCTGCCGCATCCTGAAGCTCGGCCGCAGCCTGATGGTCTATGACATCGAAATGACAGCCGGCCCCGAGGCGGAAATCGTCGCCCACGCCACCGGGACGTACTCGATTCCGCCGAGGAGGGGATGAGGCTAGACCAGGTCGTCGATGGAGACGTTCAGAGCCGACGCGATCTTCTTCATCGTTCCCACGGTCCCGTCGCGCTTGCCGCTCTCGATTTGCGAGAGATAGGCCTGTGTTATTCCAGCGGCATCGGCCAGCGCCTTTGCCGACAGGCCGCGAAATTCGCGCCAGACGGCGACCGGGCTCTCGCCATCGAGCATCCGGTAGACATACTCGGCGGGGATGAGCTCTTCTTCCCCGGCTGTCATCTTCTCCTCGAACTCACGAACAATGGCGGCGTCTTCGGCATCTTCCAGTCTGTCGAGCAGCCGCTCATATTCGGCTTCTTCCAGCACAACCATGCGTTCGCCGCTCGGCGTCAAGATGATCTGCTTTGTCATGGCCTCGTCCTTCTAGTCGTAGGCGCCGCCTCGGGGCGCCACTTTCATCACCGCGACTACGGCGCTGTCTTCCCGGAATATGATGCGCCAGTTCCCCACGCGTAGCCGAAGATGGCCGGGACTGCCTTTCAGCGCCTTCACATTGTTCGCCAGCGATTCAGGTTTGGCTGCATATTGCTCAATCTTGCCGACAAGGACCTGTCGTGTATTGGCTGGAATCCGACGAAGCGTCTTGGCCGCTTCACGAGAATAAGTCACCGCCTTCATAACAACGATATAACAGATCGGGAAGTGACAAGCAATTCAATGTTAGCGGAATGCTAAATCCCTCCCCCTGCCCGCCCGCGATCGCCGGTGCGCCGGTCCCGCTAGAAGATCCGCACGCACAATGCTCCGGAATTCGACATCTATGTGACCCACTGATCCCGTGCTGGGTGTCGGGTCCAGGACTCAGATGTTGTCCGGGTATTATGATACCACTCCTTTAACACATTGATGTACCACGTTAAATTTCGCGGTGATCTCGAAATTGGTGCTTGACGTCACTTCTCCGCCCACGTATAAGCCCGCTCGAACTTCGGTCCTTCGGGGCCGCTGTTCGGTTTTGTCGCCGTGGGCGGCAATCGAAGCAACAAGAAACGCCTTCCAGTCCGATCCTTTCGGGGGAAGGTCCGACCAAGAGAGAACCCGATGAAAACCTTTTCGCAGAAGCCTGCGGAGGTGACGAAGAAATGGGTGCTGATCGACGCGGAAGGTCTCGTCGTCGGTCGCCTGGCCTCCATCGTCGCCAACCGCCTGCGCGGCAAGCACAAGCCGACCTTTACCCCGCATGTCGATGATGGCGACAACGTCATCGTCATCAATGCCGAGAAGGTCGCCCTCACCGGCAAGAAATACGCCGAGAAGAAGTATTATTGGCACACCGGCCACCCGGGCGGCATCAAGGAGCGCACGGCGCGCGACATTCTCGAAGGCCGCTTCCCCGAGCGCGTGGTCGAGAAGGCGGTGGAGCGCATGATCCCGCGCGGTCCGCTCGGCCGCCGCCAGATGAAGAACCTGCGCGTCTATGCCGGCGCCGAACATCCGCACGAGGCGCAGCAGCCCGAGAAGCTCGACGTGGCGAGCCTCAACAGCAAGAACAAGAGGGTCCAGTAATGGCCGACCTTTCCTCCCTGCAAGAACTGGGCGCCGCCACCGGCCAGACCGAACAGGCCGCTCCCGTTCATGTCCAGAAGCTCGACAAGTCCGGCCGCGCCTACGCCACCGGCAAGCGCAAGGACGCCATCGCCCGCGTCTGGCTGAAGCCGGGCAGCGGCAAGATCACCGTTAACGACAAGGAATTCGCCGCCTATTTCGCGCGGCCGGTCCTGCAGATGGTGCTGCGCCAGCCGATCGTCGCGGCCAACCGCGACGGCCAGTACGACATCGTCGCGACCGTTGCCGGCGGCGGCCTTTCCGGCCAGGCCGGCGCGGTTCGCCACGGCATCTCCAAGGCGCTGACCTATTACGAGCCGGGCCTGCGCACCGTGCTGAAGAAGGGCGGGTTCCTTACCCGCGACAGCCGCGTCGTCGAGCGCAAGAAGTACGGCAAGGCGAAGGCCCGCCGCAGCTTCCAGTTCTCCAAGCGCTAAGACGTCCCAATCCGCATTCATGGTGAAGCCCGCGAAGATCGCTCTCCGCGGGCTTCTTCCTGTCCGGCGCCCGGCCGCGTACGCATGAACGGTTTCGCGGCGCCCCAAGTCCGGACAGGATGCGCTTCCGATCGGTCTGCCGTCCCGTTCCGGCGCAGCCGGTGTTTCCTTCAGGGACCGATCGGGCCGGCTATCCGGCCTTCCCTTTTCGAGTGGCAATTGCCGTGCCATCCGGCTAGGTCTTTCGCACCGTCGCGACCGAGGGGAACCGCTCATGCCTTCCACGTCGATTGACCATGCCTTCACCGCGCCCGGCCTGGCGGGGCCGGCGAGCGACCCGACCTATGCCGGCGCGCTCTCCTTCATGCGCCGGAGATTCTCCAAGAAGCTCGCCGGCGCGGATGTCGTGGTCTGGGGCATACCTTTCGACGCGGCTGTATCCAACCGGCCCGGCGCCCGTTTCGGCCCGCAGGCGATACGCCGCGCCTCGGCGATCTTCGACAACGACCCGCAATATCCGTTCAAGCGCGACCTGTTCGAGACGCTCGCCGTCGTCGACTACGGCGACTGCCTGCTCGATTACGGCAATCATCAGAAGACCCCGGCCGCGATCGAGCGCGAAGCGGCGAAGATCCTCCGTTCCGGTGCGACGCTGGTCTCGCTCGGCGGCGATCATTTCGTAACCTGGCCGCTGCTCAAGGCGCATGCCGCAATTCACGGCCCGCTGGCGCTCGTCCAGTTCGATGCGCACCAGGACACCTGGTTCGACGACGGCAAACGCATCGACCACGGCTCGTTCGTGGCGCGCGCGGTGCGCGACGGGATCATCGACCCGGAATGGTCGATCCAGATCGGCGTCCGCACCCATGCTCCGGACGATTTCGGCATCCGCATCCTCTACGGTTACGA
>JBQCFH010000086.1:0-4956 GCA_051959385.1 Rhizobiaceae bacterium
GCCGGATCGCGGTCGGCGAGGTCCTGGCCGGCGCAGAAGCCGCGTCCGGCGCCGGTCAGCACGACGGCGCGGCAATCCTGCTCGGCGGCGCATGCCTCGAGCGCGGCCCTTAGCTGCTCATGCTGCTCGACGTTGAAGGAATTGAGCCTGTCCGGGCGGTTGAGCGTCAGGATCGCGTACCCGTCCTTGCGCTCGTGCAAGACGACCTTTTCGCTCATGCGCTCCTCCCGAAGGTCAACGGGACCCATGTTGCACGGGAGGGCGCGATCATCAACCGCGCTCGGGGGCCGCCGGAACCTCTTGCTCCAATCTATTCGAACACGATTGCCGGCGTAGCGCTCGCGGATCGCTCGGCCTGCAGCCGTTCCCACACCTTCGCGGCGATGTCGCGATAGATGCGGGCATGCGGTCCTTCCGGTTCGCTCGCGACGACCGGCGCGCCCTCGTCGGACGTCTCGCGGATGCGCATTTCGAGCGGCACCTCGCCGAGGAAGGTAACGCCGACGCGCTCGGCTTCGCGCTGCGCGCCGCCATGGCCGAAGATATCGTAGCGCTTGCCGGTGTCCGGCGCGATGAAATAGCTCATGTTCTCGACGATGCCGAGCACCGGCACATCGACCTTGCGGAACATGTTCAGCCCCTTGCGCGCGTCGATGAGCGCGAGGTCCTGCGGCGTCGAAACGATGACGGCGCCGGCGAGCGGCACCTGCTGCGCCATGGTGAGCTGCGCGTCGCCCGTGCCGGGGGGCATGTCGACCACGAGCACGTCGAGTTCGCCCCATTCGACTTCGCGCAGCATCTGGGTGAGCGCCGACACCACCATCGGCCCGCGCCAGATCATCGGCGTGTCCTCACTGACCAAGAAGCCCATCGACATGACCTTGAGGCCATATTTCTGCATCGGCTTCAGCGTTCGCCCGTTCACGACCTCGGGCTTGCCGGAGATGCCGAGCAGCCGCGGCATGGAGGGGCCGTAGATGTCGGCGTCGAGGATGCCGACCTTCAGCCCGTTCGCAAGCAGGCCGAGCGCCAGATTGACGGCGGTGGTCGATTTGCCGACGCCGCCCTTGCCCGAGGCGACCGCGACGATCGATTGAATGCCCGGCACACCGCGTTTTGCCGATTGCGGTCCCGAAGGCGCCGGGCCGTGGCCATGGCGGGGAGCGGCGGGCGATGGGCGTGGCGCTGCCGGACGAGGGGCAGGGGAGCCCTGGCCCGCCTTCTTCTCCGCCGTCAGCGCCACGACGGCGCCGGCGACGTCGGGCAGTTCCTTCACCGCCCGTTCGGCGGCTTCCCGCATCGGCTCCAGTTCCTGCGCCTTGTCGGCGGGAACGGTGATGGAGAAGAAGACCTTGCGGTCGGCGATGAACACGTCGGACACCAGTCCGAGGCTGACGACATCGCCCGACAGACCCGGGGCGGAAATGGATTTCAGCCGTTCCAGGACGGCTTCCTTGGTGATGGGCATAGGCTCGACTTCGCTTGGCTTCGCGCATCAGATAATGCAATTGGGTTCCAAGACCAAGCGTGCGTCGCAGTCGCACCGCGGCGAACACCCAGCGAGAGTTGCCGGAATTTCAGGATCGCCGTCCGACGTGTGCATCAAATGAACTCGGCTTCCAGATGCCGGTCCGTCTGGGAAACGATGCGGCACCTGCGCTCGAAATTATCGGAACGGATGGCGAGGGTGAATTCCGCTGGAATACCGTCCGTGTGGATGACATCGAGGCCCGCGCCGGTATCGCCCAGCGTTCGCACCGTGCAGTCGATCGTCGAGGAGCGATGATTGAAGATGATCCGTCCCGCCTTGAGGACGCGTCGGCGCGCTTGGTTGACCGCTTCGGGCGCGCGCCGCCATCCCATCGAGCGATTCCGTCCGGCCGCCTTGGCCTCGTAGAGCGCGGCGTCCGCATGGGCGAGCAGCGTGTCGAAATCCCTGGTCTCGAGATCGAGCGAAGCGATGCCGAAACTGGCGGTTACGCCGATCTTCTTTGCCCCCGCGTCGAAGCTGAGTTTCTGGATGGCCAGCCTGAGCTTTTCCGCGGCCTCCATGGCGCCGGCCCGGTCAGTATGCGGGAGCAGCACCGCGAATTCTTCCCCGCCCAAGCGGCCCAAATGGTCGGTTTGCCGCTGCGTTTCCATGCAGGCCTGCGCCACTCCGCGCAACACGATATCGCCGGCCCCGTGCCCGTGCTGATCGTTGATCGATTTGAAGTGGTCAAGGTCGATGGCGACCATGCTCAAATGGTGCTTGTGCCGGAGCGCTAGAGCGATTGTCTTTTCCGCCTCTTCGCGAAAAGCGCCGCGCGACATCAGGCCCGTCAAATTGTCTGTGACGGCAAGCTGCCGCAGTTCGAGCTCGTCCATTGTCACGCGCGCCAGATCCGAGAGGATGTCGGCTTCACGCTCGCTGAAGGCGCGTGGCTCGTGACCGATGGCGCAGACCGTTCCGATATTGTAGCCGTCATGCGTGGTGAGCGGCATCCCGGCATAGAACCGCACATGCGGATAGCCGACGACGTGCGGGCTTTCGCGGAAACGCGGGTCCGCCAGCGCGTCGGGAACGATCAGCGGCCCGGAACTCCGGATGGTCAAGGCGCAGAATGTCTTCCTGCGTTCGATTTCGCGGACCTTCGTGCCGTCACT
The DNA here is from genome assembly GCA_051959385.1 of Rhizobiaceae bacterium. Taxonomy (GTDB): domain Bacteria; phylum Pseudomonadota; class Alphaproteobacteria; order Rhizobiales; family Rhizobiaceae; genus Mesorhizobium_L. Next base: position 2,647 of record JBQCFH010000086.1, read on the forward strand.
CGCCTTTATCCATTGTCTGTGGCCGTCGATGACGGAAACGACGCCGATCGGCACGTCGAAGATGTTGCGGATGAGCCGGGCAATCCGGTCGAATGCTTCCTCTTTGGGCGTGTCCAGAATGTCAAACCGGTCCAGCGCTTCGAGGCGCAGTGCTTCAGCCATGTCCGGGGCGGCTTCCAGCGGTGCTGGTGCGAAAGCTTGTTGGGGCATTGGACTGTTCCTCCCGCTTTGCCCGCTGCCGGTTCTCCCGCCCAAAACACGTCCAGCGTGCGGCGAAACCGTTATTAAACGGTTACGCTCGATCGCTGCCGCACAGGTTGCTCGTCTTTCGCCTTTCTGAACCGGGCGCGAACCGTCTATCCCGCGTCGCAGGAGCGACAGAAAATTACTGGATGTTCAACGATATGGTATATTGATCGATCGGGAGAATTTTTGTTCTCTTCCAGAAGATGACGGCTCAAGAAAATTCGCGGGGAGGCTGCGACATTTGACGATGGAACGCAACGATACCGAAATCGCGACGCGGACATTGGCCGTCGTGGAGGAATGGCGGGAGGCGGAGGGACCGCTTCTGCCGATCTTGAACGGCGTGCAGAAGGAATTCGGCTATGTACCGAACGAGTCGCTGCCGGTGATCGCCAAGGCGCTCAACCTTTCCCGCGCCGATGTCTACGGCGTCGTCAGCTTCTACCATGACTATCGCGACCAGCCGGCTGGCCGGCATGTGCTCAAGGTCTGCCGCGCCGAGTCCTGCCAGGCGATGGGCGGCGACGAGATGGCCGACCGGCTGCGCGCCGCCCTCGGCGTCGATTGGCACCAGACCAGCAAGGACGGCGCGGTGACGCTGGAGCCGGTCTATTGTCTGGGTCTCTGCGCCTGTTCCCCGACAGCCATGCTCGACGGCGAGGTCATCGGTCGCCTGGACGAGGCGAAGATCGGCGAGATCGCGGCGGAGGTGCGCTCATGAGCGCGAAAATCTACGTTCCGCGCGATTCCGGCGCGCTCGCGCTTGGCGCGGAAAAAGTGGCCGCCCGCATCGCCAGCGAAATAAAGGCGCGGGGCATCGATGCGAAGCTCGTCCGCAACGGCTCGCGCGGCCTCTACTGGCTGGAGCCGATGGTCGAGGTGGAGACGGCCGCGGGCCGTGTCGCCTATGGCCCCGTTACGACGAAGGACGTGCCCGGCCTGTTCGACGCGGATTTCCTGTCGGGCGGCAAGCACGCCCTGTCGCTCGGCGATCCGGAAAAAATCCCCTATCTGGCTCGGCAGACGCGGCTCACCTTCGCCCGGGTCGGCATCACCGATCCGCTGTCGCTTGCGGACTACAAGGCGCATGGCGGCCTTGCGGGCCTGGAAAAGGCGCTGAAGATGACGCCGGCGGAGATCGTGCAGCAGGTGACCGATTCCGGCCTGCGCGGCCGCGGCGGCGCAGGCTTCCCGACCGGCATCAAATGGAAGACCGTGCTCGATACGCCGGCGTCGCAGAAATACATCGCCTGCAACGCCGACGAGGGCGACAGCGGCACCTTCTCCGACCGCATGATCATGGAAGGCGATCCCTTCGTGCTGATCGAAGGCATGGCGATCGCCGGCATCGCGGTCGGCGCGACCAGGGGATACATCTATATCCGCTCGGAATATCCGCATGCGGTGGCAACCATGCGCGAGGCGATTGGGATCGCGCGGCGCGAAGGACTGCTCGGTCCCTCGGTGCTGGGTTCTGCACACGCCTTCGATATGGAAGTGCGGGTCGGCGCGGGCGCCTATGTCTGCGGCGAGGAGACCTCGATGCTGAACAGTCTCGAGGGCAAGCGCGGAGAGGTTCGCGCCAAGCCGCCGCTGCCGGCGCACAAGGGCCTGTTCGGCAAGCCGACGGTCATCAACAACGTCATTTCGCTCGCCTCCGTGCCCACCATCCTCGACAGGGGTGCGGCCTATTACAAGGATTTCGGCCTCGGCCGCTCGCGCGGCACCATCCCCATCCAGATCGCCGGCAACGTCAAATATCCCGGCCTGTTCGAGGCGGCTTTCGGCCTGACGCTTGGCGAGATCGTCGACGGGATCGGCGGCGGCACGAAGTCGGGGCGGCCGGTGCGCGCCGTGCAGGTGGGCGGCCCGCTCGGCGCATATTTCCCGCGCGAGCTCTTCGACACGCCCTTCGACTATGAGGCCTTCGCCGCCAGGGACGGGCTGATCGGCCATGCCGGCGTCGTCGTGTTCGACGACACGGTCGACATGCTGAAGCAGGCGCGCTTCGCCATGGAATTCTGCGCGGTGGAAAGCTGCGGCAAGTGTACGCCCTGCCGCGTC
>JBQCFH010000087.1:0-10350 GCA_051959385.1 Rhizobiaceae bacterium
GCCAGAGCCGGCAATATCGGGGTGTGCCTCGGCACGTCCGGGCCTGCCGGCACCGACATGATCACCGGGCTTTATTCGGCGTCGGCCGACTCCATCCCCATCCTCTGCATCACCGGACAGGCGCCTCGGGCGCGGCTGACCAAGGAGGATTTCCAGGCCGTCGACATCGCGGCGATTGCCGCGCCGGTCACGAAATGGGCCGTGACGGTCATGGAACCGGCGCTGGTGCCGTTCGTGCTGCAGAAGGCGTTCCACACCATGCGCTCGGGCCGGCCGGGGCCGGTGCTGGTCGATTTGCCGATCGACGTCCAGCTTGCCGAGATCGAGTTCGACGCCGACACCTACGAGCCGCTCAAGCCCTACCGGCCGGAGGCGACGCGCGCCCAGGTCGAGAAGGCGCTTCGCATGCTGAACGAGGCCGAACGGCCGCTGATCGTCGCCGGCGGCGGCATCATCAACGCCGACGCGTCGGATCTCTTGGTCGAGTTCGCCGAGATCACCGGCGTGCCGGTCATCCCGACCTTGATGGGCTGGGGCGTCATCCCGGACGATCACAAGCTGATGGCCGGCATGTGCGGGCTGCAGACCTCGCACCGCTACGGCAATGCGACGCTGCTCGCGTCCGACTTCGTGCTCGGCATCGCCAATCGCTGGGCCAACCGCCACACCGGCAATGTCGAGACCTATACGAAGGGGCGCAAGTTCGTGCATGTCGATATCGAGCCGACGCAGATCGGCCGTGTCTTCGCGCCGGATTTCGGCATCGTCTCGGATGCCGGCGCGGCGCTGAAGCTCTTCCTCGACGTCGCCACCGAATGGAAGACGACGGGCAAGCTGCGCGATTGGTCGTCCTGGGCCGCCGAATGCCGCGAGCGCAAGAAGACCATGCTGCGCAAGACGCATTTCGACCAGGTGCCGCTGAAGCCGCAGCGCGTCTATGAGGAGATGAACAGGGCCTTCGACCGCGACACCTGCTTCGTCTCGACCATCGGCCTGTCGCAGATCGCCGGCGCGCAATTCCTGCATGTCTACCGGCCGCGCAACTGGATCAATTGCGGGCAGGCCGGACCGCTCGGCTGGACCTTGCCGGCGGCGCTCGGCGTACGCGCCGCCGATCCGGACCGGCACATCGTGGCGCTCTCGGGCGATTACGATTTCCAGTTCCTGATCGAGGAACTGGCCGTCGGGGCGCAGCACAAGCTCCCCTATCTGCACGTGGTGGTGAACAACGCCTATCTCGGCCTCATCCGCCAGGCGCAGCGCGGCTTCGACATGGATTACGAGGTGAGCCTCGCCTTCGACAACGTCAATGCGGGCAAGGATGGCGAGGCGGGCTATGGCGTCGATCACGTCGCCGTCGCCGAGGCGCTAGGCTGCAAGGCGTTGCGCGTCAGGAGCCCGAACGAGTTCGCCGGCGCCTTCGCGGAAGCGAAGAAGCTGATGAAGGAGCATCAGGTGCCGGTCGTCGTCGAGTTCATCCTCGAGCGCGTGACCAACATTTCGATGGGCGCGGATATCGACAAGGTCGTCGAGTTCGAAGAACTTGCCGAAAGGGGCGAGGACGCCCCGACAGCCATCGCCGCGCTTGCGGCGCTGGACTGAAAAACCGGTTCGAGGGGGAGGAGCCGCGGCGACAATGCCGCCAAAGGCAGCGCCGCGGCCCGCTTCTCAAGCAATGGAGGCCTGAATGCCGAAATTCAACGCCAACCTGACCATGCTCTTCACCGAGGCGCCGTTGCTCGAGCGCTTCGCCCGCGCCCGCAAGGCGGGCTTCGATGCGGTCGAGTTCCTGTTTCCCTATGATTTCGACAAGGACGAGCTGCAGAAGGCTCTCCGCGAGAACGGCCTGAAGCAGGTGCTCTTCAACCTGCCGGCGGGGGATTGGGCGGCAGGCGAAAGGGGGCTTGCCATCTTCCCCGACCGCGTCGACGAGTTCCGCCGCGGCGTGCGCTCGGCGATCGAATATGCGGACGCGCTCGGCTGCCGGCAGGTCAACTGCCTGTCGGGCGTCGCCCCGCAGAAATATACGGCGGAGACCCTGCATACGACCTTCGTCGCCAATCTCCGGTTCGCGGCGGAGGAGCTGAAGAAGCACGGCGTAAAGGCGTTGATCGAGCCGATCAACCACTACGACATTCCGGGCTTCTTCCTGAACACGGTCGAGCAGGCCGACATGATCATCCGGGAGGTCGGCAGCGACAACCTCTTCATCCAGTACGACCTCTACCACCAGCAGAGGACGAGGGGGGAACTGGTCGCGACCTACCAAAAATACAAGGATCGCATCGCGCACATCCAGCTCGCCGACAATCCCGGCCGCAACGAGCCTGGAACGGGCGAGATCAACTACGATTTCGTCTTCGCCGCGCTCGACGCCGCCGGCTACGACGGCTGGATCGGCTGCGAATACAAGCCGAAGACGACGACGGAGGAGGGGCTGGGCTGGCTGAGAAGGGCGGAGAAGGCGAGGGCGGCGGCGTAGCGCCGCTCACCCTCCCCCTTGTGGGGAGGGTCGCGCCGAGAGGCGCGGGGTGGGGGTGGAATTGAGTACCCCCACCCCGCCTCACTGCCGTCACTTCGTGCCGGCCGTTCGTCGACCCTCCCCACAAGGGGGAGGGTGGGGCCCAGGGCGTCAAGGAACCTAGAAATAAGGACAAATCAGATGACCACGATCGGTTTCATCGGGCTCGGCATCATGGGGACGCCGATGGCGCTCAACCTGCAGAAGGCGGGTCATTCCCTCGTCACCTCTAGGCACCGCAAGGCGCCGGCGAAGGAATTGACCGACGGCGGGTTGAAACTGCTCGATACCCCCGCCGACGTGGCCCGCGCGGCCGACATCGTCATCCTCATGCTGCCCGATACGCCGCAGGTGAGGGATGTGCTCTTTTCTGAAAATGGTGTCACCTCAGGGCTTTCGAAGGGAAAGCTCGTTATCGACATGAGCTCGATCTCGCCGATCGAGACGAAGGCGTTCGCGAAGAAGATCCGCGATCTCGGGGCCGAGTACGTGGACGCGCCTGTCTCCGGCGGCGAGGTCGGCGCCAAGGCCGGCACGCTAACCATCATGGCGGGCGGCTCTCAAGCCGCCTTCGAGCGCGCGAAGCCGCTGTTCGAGAAGATGGGCAAGAACATCACGCTGGTCGGGGATTGCGGCGACGGACAGGTCGCCAAGGTCGCCAACCAGATCATCGTCGCCCTCAATATCGCGGCGGTGTCTGAGGCGCTGGTCTTTGCCGCCAAGGCCGGAGCCGACCCGGCCAAGGTGCGCTCGGCGCTGATGGGCGGCTTCGCCTCCTCACGCATCCTCGAAGTGCATGGCGAGCGCATGATCAAGCGCACCTTCGATCCCGGCTTCCGCATCGAACTGCACCAGAAGGATCTGAACCTCGCGCTGGAAGGCGCGCGCGCGCTGAGCCTCGCACTGCCCAATACCGCCTCGACGCAGCAGCTTTTCCATTCGATGGTCGCGAATGGCGAAGGCGGGCTCGACCATTCCGGGCTCGTCAAGGCGCTGGAGCGGCTGGCGAACCACACGGTGGGATAGGCGATGAAAACCGTTCCGCTCCGTCCGCTGACGCGCGAAGCCTTTGCGCCGTTCGGCGATGTGCTAGAGGCCGAGGGCGCGCAGCATTTCGCCATCAATGGCGGCATGGCGGAGCGCTATCACGATCTGGCCAAGGTGGAACTTGCTGGCGAAAAGGCCCGCCCGATGATCTCATTGGCCCGAGGCGAGCCCTATGCGCTACCGCTTACATTGACCTTCGTCGAGCGGCATCCGCTCGGCAGCCAGGCTTTCTTCCCGCTTTCGCCCTATCCGTTCCTCGTGGTGGTTGCACCGGATACGGGCAATGGCGCGGCCGAGCCGCTCGCCTTCGTCACCAGGCCGGGGCAGGGGATAAATATCCGCCGCAATGTCTGGCATGGCATCCTGACGCCGCTCGAAGGGGTCTCCGATTTCGTCATCGTCGACCGCGGTGGCGAGGGGAACAACCTCGAAGAATATCATTATCCTGCGCCGTTCCTGATTACGTACGCCGCCGAGCCGCGGCTTGCATCCTGACGGCGTCATCCGCTCGGTTTCACCTTAAGATTGCCCGTAACGGCGGTGGCCGGAAGGTGCCGGGTTGTCCGCGCTCGCCAGGGCGGCGGGCGGCGCCTATGCGCGGAAGGTCGTGCGGCCGGAGGAGGTGGAGGAAGCCGTCGCCCAGGCGTTCCGTGTGGTGCGCGAGGAGAAGCGCGCCGCGGTGTTGGACGTGTGCTGCCTCAGGGGTGAGGCGTTCTTGCGCGACCGGCCGGCAGCTGCCGGCTATCTCGGCGGGACCGCGACCGTCATGGTCGCGGAATTCGCTGCCATATAGCGCCGCGGCGGCTCGCCCAGCACGCGCTTGAACATGGTGGTGAAGGCGGCCGCGCTCTCATAGCCGAGGTCGAAGGCGACCGCGGCTATGCGCTCGCCCGACATCAGGCGCGGCAGCGCCGCCAGGATGCAGGCGCGTTGACGCCATTCCGACACGGCAAGGCCGGTCTCGCGGCGGAAGGCGCGGGTGAAGGCCGACCGGCTCATCGCCATCTCGGCCGCCCAGCGGTCGATGGTGCCATGCGCGGTGGGCGATGCGATGAAGCGCCGGCAAAGTTCGGCAAGGCGGGCTTCCCGGGGAAGCGGCAGCGACAGCGGCGTCCGCTTCAGGAGCGGAATCTCCTCGAGGATAAGCGCCATGATCAGGCCGGCGCGGCCCGCCGGCTCGTATTCATGCGGCAGGTTCACCGCCTCCAGGAACAAGCTCTTCATGAGGTCCGTCATGCGCACCACCCGGCTTTGCGCCGGCTGGCCGGGCAGCGCTTGCGATTCGACATAGATCGAGCCGGTGGTAAGCGGCTCGATCACCTCGACCGAATGGCGCACGCCCGCCGGTATCCAGAGCGCGTGATCGGGCAAGATCAGCCAGCGGTTGCGCTCGGCGCTGACGACCGCCATTCCTTCGAGCGCGCAAAGCAGCTGCGAACGGCGATGGCTGTGCGGCAGGATGCGGTCCCCGGCGGTATAGTGCGAGCGCCGGACCAGGACCGGCCGCGGGATCAGCTCCAGATCGTTGATGTCGATGACGGTCAATGCTTTGACCCACTCGCGAAAGAAATTGATCTAACCACGAAAGCAGGTCGCTCGGCAACGCGCTATATGCCCGGCGTTGCAAGGCATACGACTCGAACGGAAGCGTGTCTCAGACAATGACGGTGATGGAGCGCAAACAGGCGGCGGCGGAAAACGCGCCCGCCGATATGCGGCAGACGGTCGACCAGACGGTGTTCGCCATCCTGGCGGCGCTCTCCTTCTGCCATTTCCTCAACGACATGATGCAATCGCTGCTGCCGGCGATCTATCCGATGCTGAAGACCAATTATGCGTTGAGCTTCACCCAGGTCGGATTCCTCACGCTCACCTTCCAGGGCACGGCATCGCTGTTCCAGCCCGTTGTCGGCATCGTCACGGACAAGCGGCCGCAGCCCTATGCGCTCTTCTGCGGGATGGGCTTCACGCTGGTCGGCCTTCTGCTGCTCGCCAACGCCTCCCATTACTGGCTGCTCCTTGTCGCCGCATCGCTCGTCGGCATGGGGTCGGCCATCTTCCATCCGGACGCCTCGCGCGTGGCGCGCATGGCCTCGGGCGGCCGCCTCGGCCTGGCGCAATCGCTGTTCCAGGTCGGCGGCAATGTAGGTTCCGCGATCGGGCCGCTGCTCGCCGCCTTCATCGTGCTGCCGTTCGGCCAGTCGAGCCTTGCCTGGTTCTCGCTCGCCGCGCTGACCGCAATGGCCGTGCTGTGGAATGTCGGCGGCTGGTACAAGCGCAATCACGCCGCCGTGGCGAAGCGGAAGGCTTACGGCGTCCCGCCGGACCTGCCGCGCGCCCGCGTCGCCGTTACGCTCGTCATCCTCGGCATGCTGGTCTTTTCGAAATACATCTATCTCGCCAGCCTATCGAGCTACTATACCTTCTACCTGATCCATAAGTTCGGCGTCTCCGTGCAGGCCTCGCAGATACTGCTCTTCGTCTTTCTCGGCGCGGTGGCGGTCGGCACCATCGTCGGCGGGCCGCTCGGCGACCGCTTCGGCCGTAAATATGTGATCTGGGTGTCGATCCTCGGCGTCCTGCCCTTTACGCTTGTGCTGCCGCATGTGGGCCTTGTCGCCACGGCCATCCTGACGGTACCGATCGGGCTCATCCTCGCCTCGGCTTTCCCGGCAATCATCGTCTACGCGCAGGAATTGCTGCCGAGCCGGGTCGGCCTGGTCGCCGGCATCTTCTTCGGCTTTGCCTTTGGCATGGGCGGTGTCGGCGCGGCCGGGCTTGGCATCCTCGCCGATGCGAAGGGCATCGATTTCGTCTACACGATGTGCTCATTCCTGCCCGCGATCGGGCTGCTGACGGCGTTCCTGCCGAACATCGAAGGCCCCCGCAAGCGCATGCTGAAGACGGTTTGAGCCGGATCAGAGCCGCGAGATCACCAGGCTGTCCATGACAGCGCTGAGATGCAGGGCCGCACCCAACAGCACGAAGCCGTGCCAGAGTGCGGTCTGGTAGCGCAGGCCGCGCCAGACATAGAAGATGACGCCGACCGTGTAGACGACGCCCCCCGCCGCGATCAGCCAGGTCGTGGCCGGGGGCAGCGTTCCCGATAGCGAGCGGAAGACGATCACCCCGCTCCAGCCCATCGCGAGATAGAATGCGATCGCCACCCGGTCGAAGCGGCCGGGAAGGAACAACTTCACGGCCATGCCGACCAAGGCCGCCCCCCAGATCAGGCCGACTGCCATGTGCGCCATCAACGGGTCGTCCATCTGTGCGAGGAAGGGAGTGTAGGTACCGGCGATCAGGAGGTAGATCGCCGCATGGTCGAAGCGTCTCAGCGCCCATTTCGCCGGCGAGATCGGCCACATATTGTAGGCCGCGGAAAGCGACAGCACCGTCAACAGGGATACGACATAAAAGACCGCGCCGACATATTCCCACGGGCCGACATGCGAGGCCGCGAGCGCAAGCAGGACGGAGCCCGCGGAAATCGCCAAGACGATGCCGACGGCATGCACGATCCCGTCGGCGATCAACTCGCCGCGCGTGTAGTGAAAGCGCCCTGAAAAGGGGATTCTCGATGCTTTCGGGTGCGCGCTTGCTTCGTCCATGGCCTCGGAGCGACGTCCAATCGATCGGGCATGCTCCAATTATCATTTGCTACGCGACAGGCGTTTGACAACGGGTCTATGGACGACTTGGACGTATCGCCGCATGCGCGGCCAGCGAGCCTACTGGATATAGACCGAAACGCTTGCCGCGCGACCGATCGCGTCGATGACGGTCAGCGTCGAATAGCCGTTGCCGTCCGGCGTCCAGCGGCTGGTGCGCGTGCGGGCGAGCTCCGGCAGCGGCTTGCCATTGGCGAGCCAGCGGAAGGGCGCGCGGCCGCCCTGCAGCTTCAGCACCAGGGGCGCGGCGATGCTGCCGTTCGCCGACCCGAGCTCGACATGCGCGCCCTCCGGCGGAAAGACGATCTGCGGCGGCGGCTCGGGGACGCCCTGCACCGCCGGCAGTTCGCCGGGGGCGGTGAAATCGCGCAGCGTCACCGGCAGGTCGGCGCGCGCCTGCCGCAACGCCCCCGCCGGCGCCCGCGGCAGCGGCACGATGGCGAGCCCGGACTTGGCGAAGGCGTCGAACAGCACCGGCGCGGCCGAGACATAGCCGGCGAGCCCCGGCACGGGCCCGCCGTCCGGGCGGCCGATCCAGACGCCGAGCACGTGACGGCCGTCGAAGCCGATCGACCAGGCGTCGCGATAGCCGTAGCTGGTGCCGGTCTTGTACGCGATACCGGCAGCGCGCGAGCCTTCGGGCGGCCGCACGCCGGAAAGGATGTCGGCTATCTGCCACGCCGCCGGCGGCTAGAGCAGCATCGCCGTCGCCGGGCTGTCGACGGGCCGGTCGTGCAGCGCCGTCACCCGGCCGCCGTTCGGAAAAGCGGTATAGAGCTGCACCAGATCGGCCAGCGTGATACCGAGGCCGCCGAGCCCGATTGCGAGCCCCGGCGCCTCCCCACGAGGCAGGACGGGTTTGACGCCGGCCTGGCGGAAGCGCGCCATCAGCCGCAACGGCCCCACCGCGTCGAGAAGCCGGATCGCGGGCACGTTGAGCGACATCTGCAAGGCCTGCCGGATGGTGACATTGCCCTGATAGGCCATATCGAAATTCTTCGGACGGTAGCCGCCGAAATCGGCGGGCCGGTCCTCGATCATGGTCTCCTGCGCCACCAGTCCTTGCTCGAAGGCGAGCCCGTAGATGAAGGGCTTCAGCGTTGAGCCCGGCGAGCGCTCGGCATCCGTCATGTCGATCCAGCCTGAGCGGTGGGCGTCGAAGAAATCGGCGGACCCGACCTCGCCCAGAATCTCGCCTGTCGGTGCGTCGGCGAGGATCATGGCGATCGAGACCTTCGGCCCAAGCCGGCGGGCGGCATCATGCGCCACTTCTTCCAGCTTCTCCTGGATGCTGCGGCTGACGGTGAGTTGCAGGCGCCTGGCCGAGGGCGTCTTGCGCAGGGCATCGCCCGCCGCCTGGGCTGCCAGCGCCGGCAGTTCGCGGCGCACCCGCGGAATGGGCTCGGCGGCAGCGATCCCGATTTCCCGCGGCACGATCACGCGATCGTTCTTCATGCGCGCGAGTACGCGCGCCCGCGCCGCCCTTGCCTCTGTGGGATGCCGATCGGGGCGGCGGGCTTCCGGCGATTGCGGGAGCGAGACGAGCAGCGCCGCCTGCGCGACCGTCAGCCGTTTCGGTTCCTTGCCGAAATAGGCAAAAGAGGCGGCGCGCACGCCTTCCAGATTGCCGCCATAGGGCGCAAGCGTCAGGTAATCCTCGAGGATTTGCTGCTTCGTCAGCCGCCGCTCGATCTGGAGCGCGCGCACGACCTGGACGGCTTTTGCCCATACCGAGCGCTCCTCGCGCGGTTCGATCAACCGGGCCAGCTGCATTGTGAGCGTCGAGCCGCCCGAGACGATGTGACCGTTTAGGAGCAGCTGCCCGGCGGCGCGGAAGAGGGCGGCGATGTCGATGCCGAGATGGGAATAGAAACGGTGGTCCTCGTAGGCGATCAGCATCTTGATCAGCTTCGGATCCACGTCCTCGATCCGGGTAGCGAGCCGCCACCGGCCTTGGGGCGTCGCGAAGGCGCGGAGCAGATTGCCGTCGCGGTCGACGATCTCCGTCGAGACGAGACCGGCTTCGGCGAGCGGCGGCGGATAGACGCGGTCGAGGGCGGAGAGACCGAACCACGCACCGACGAACAGGACCGCGGCGAGGGGGAGGGCGAGGAGGACGTATTTGCGGACGCCGGTCATGTGGCGGCGCTCGATTCATGTTCCCCCTCGCCGCCTCGCTTCGCTCGGCACCTCTCCCCCTGAAGGGGGCGAGGACGGGAGCCGAGCTGGACCACCCATCCTCTCCCTCACGAAGTGGGGGAGAGGTGCCGAGCGAAGCGAGGCGGAGAGGGGGATTTTCATTGTCCTCAGTTTCTAGCTGTTGCGGGCCATCAACCTACCGCGCGGCCTTCACCTCCATCCTTCCGGTGGCCGTGCGCGCAGAGTATTGCGGGCGGTACATGTCCTCGATGGTTGCCGCGGGCAGCGTGTAGACGCCCGGCGTGACGGCGCGCACGACATAGGCAAGCGTCATGTCGCGGCTGTCGCCGCTCGTATGATCGAAAGCCGCCACGAAGCGGTCGTCGCGGAACTCCGTATGCGCGGGCTCGGTGTCGCCCAGCCAGTCGAAATTGGAAAGCTGGGCACTGCCGACCAGGCTCGGATTGTCGATCTCCAAGCCGGCGGGAAGCAGGTCCGTGACCAGCACGCGCGAGGGCCAATTGTTGAGCTCGGTCGCCTTGAGCACGACGACGAAGCGCTCGTTCTGTGTCGCCTCGGTAATGTCCGCCTCCTGGCCGTCGAGCGTGTAGTAGGTGCGCGTGATCGTGAACCCGTCGCCGCCGGCCGGCAGCGGTTGCGCGGGCGCGGCGACCGTAGTGACGACCGCATCGATGGCATGGCCGCCGCGATTGGTGATCGTCACCGGCGCATCCTGCAACTCGGCGCCGGCGGCACGCTTGGCGAATGGACCCGAATGCGGCGAGCCGTTCACATCAAGCGAGATCGCCTCGGTGCTGGCCTTGAGCGCGCGGGCGGCGAGCAGCAGCCAGGCCTCTTCCTGCGTGCTGGTGTGCCCGTCGGTGTAGCGCTCGGCGCTGCGCTCCGTCGAGACCAGCCGGATCATCGCCGGGATTAGCCGCGGCGCCGGCTTCGTCTCCGCCGCCAGCGCCA
>JBQCFH010000088.1:0-4307 GCA_051959385.1 Rhizobiaceae bacterium
TGCTGGTGTGCGCTGTTTAGCGGATGAACCGCAGCGGTTCAATGATGAATCGCACCGCGCAGGGCATGGCCCATGATTGCAACGGGCCATGTCGTCGCGCTCCCGCCGGCGTTGCTACCTGTCGACACCGCCCCAGACCGCCTCCGCCGTCCTGACCACAAGGTCGAGCTTCCGCTTCTGGTCATCTTCCGTGATCCTGTTGCCCTCTTCGGTCGAGGCGAAGCCGCATTGCGGCGCAATGCCGAGCTGATCGATGTCGGCAAATTTCGCCGCCTCATCGAACCTGCGCTTCAGGTCGTCGAGCTTCTCCAGATCGCCGGTCTTCGTGGTGATGAAGCCCGGCATGACACGCTTCTTTCCTTTCGGGAGAAGCCTCAGCGGCGCCAGCCCGCCGGCGCGTTCGCTGTCGTACTCCATGAAAAAGAGGTCGATGCCGGTCTGGTTGAAGATGGCGTCGGCGGCCGGATCGTAGCCGCCTTCGGCGACCCAGGTGGACTGGAAATTGCCGCGGCACATGTGCATGGCGATCAGCATGTCGTCGGGCCGGTCGGCGATCGCGTCATGCATCATCCGCGCATAGCGGCCGATCAGCCAGTCAGCGTCGAGGCCCTCGGCGGCCTTTTGGGCGCGTATTTTCGGGTCGCACAGATAGGCGAAATAGATGTCGTCCATCTGCAGATAGCGGCAGCCGGCGTCGTAAAACGCTTTCACCGCCTTGGCGTAGGTCCTGGTGATGTCGGCGAAGAGCGCCTCGACATCCTGATATTCCTTCGGGTGGATGTCGGCCCTGGCCGTGCGGAAATGGCAGACGCTCGGCCCGGGGATCGAGACCTTCGGCACAAGTCCAGTGACCGACTTCAGATAGCGGAAATGGCCGAGCATGGGGTGGTCGTCGGGGAAATCGAGCTTCCCCGTGATGGTCGGGAAGACCGGCCTCAGCTTGACGCCATGGAAGGCGACGCCCTCTTCCGGGTCCCGCTCGACCAGTTCCAGGCCCGTGAGCCCGCCCATGAAATCGTAGTGCCAGAAGGAGCGCCTGTATTCGCCGTCGGTGACGGCCAGGAGCCCGGCATTCTCCTGCATCTTGACCGCGCCGCGGATGGCTTCGTCCTCGACCGCCGTCAATTCCTCCCTGTCGATCGACTTGTCCTCGAAAAATGCCTCGCGCGCGGCCTTGACGGAATCGGGCCTCAGGAGGCTGCCGACATGATCGGCGAGGAAAGGCGGTGTGGGCATGGTGCTTCTTCCTCGAGGTAAGGGCATGGGGCAGGTCAGCCGCGTCAGTCTTTTCGTAAGGGCGGGCGGAGGGCGGCGCAAGCCGTTCGCCCTCCCGCCGGCCTTGAGCGGAACGGGACTGCGGCTATAGTGCCCAGACACGAGGAGAAGCCGATGAAACGCTCGACCGTCAACCAGATCATCCGCGAGGCGGACGGCTTCATCCGCTCCTTCGGCTATCGGCTTCCGCCTTTCGCCTACTGGTCCCCGGCGGAGATGAGCGCGCGCAAGCAGAGCATCGGCGGCATCGTCGCAAGCCGCCTCGGCTGGGACATCACCGATTACGGGCGCGGCGACTTCGGCGGCATGGGCCTGTTCCTCTTCACCGCGCGCAACGGGCGCGCGGCCGACCTCTCGAAAGGCCGCGGCATGCTCTATGCCGAAAAGATCATGATCTCGCGCCGCGACCAGCTTTCGCCCATGCACCGCCACGACATCAAGGCCGAGGACATCATCAACCGTGGCGGCGGCACGCTGGCGCTGAAGCTCTATATGTCCGCGCCGGACGGCTCGATCGACAAGGCCGCGCAAGTCTCGGTGCCGACCGACGGCGTCGCGCGAAGCCTCGAGCCGGGCGGGATTCTTCGCCTCGGCCCCGGCGAGAGCGTCACGCTCTTGCCGGGCGTCTGGCATGCCTTCTGGGCCGAGGAAAAGGACGTGCTGATCGGCGAGGTCTCCACCGTCAACGACGATCTGACCGACAATGTCTTCGCCGAGCCGGTCAGCCGTTTCTCCTCTATTGAGGAGGACGAGGAGCCGCTCCATCTTCTTGTATCCGACTACGAGAAATGGCTCGCCTGAGGCCCCGCCAAAGAGGGCCTCGCGCGAGGAGGAAAAATGTCCGAGATCGCCAGCATCGCCGCCGCCCTTTTCCGGCATGTGCCGCACGGCAGGCGCGTGCTTGTCGCTATCGCCGGGCCGCCGGGCTCCGGCAAGTCGACGCTTGCCGACGCGCTCGCCGACGCGCTCGCCGCCGGCGGCCACAGCGCTGCCGCCGTGCCGATGGACGGCTTTCACTTTGACGGCGCGGTGCTCGACCGGCTCGGCCTGAAATCGCGCAAGGGCGCGCCGGAGACCTTCGATTCAGCCGGCTTCGAAAGCCTGCTTCAAAGGCTGAAGCGCGGCGACGCCGATGTCGCCATCCCGCTCTTCGATCGTTCGATGGAACTCGCCCGCGCCGCGGCGGCGGTCGTTGCGGCGGAGACGAAGTTCATTCTGGTCGAGGGCAATTACCTTCTCCTCGACGAACAGCCCTGGTCGAAGTTCAGGCCGCTCTTCGATTTCACCATCTTCCTCGACGTGCCGCGCGAAGAGCTCGAACGCCGGCTTCTGCAGCGCTGGGTCGATCACGGCCGCGCCGACGGCCCGGCCTGGGTCGCTTCCAACGACATGCCCAATGTTGACCGCGTGCTGGCGAAACGCCTGCCCGCCGATCTGGTGGTGCAGGCGGAGGTCAAGGATCCTGCATGACATCGCCCTCACAACGGGGGAGATGAACCCGCGCTTCGTCGTCGCCAAGCTGAGCAGCAGCGCAAGCCCCTGCTCGAGAGCCCGATCCTCAATCCCGGTAGGTCGAGCCTTCCTCGTCGAGGATGAGCTTCAGCTCGCCCAGATGCCTCGCCGCCTGCGGCACGGGATAATTGTCCATCTCGATGCCGACCTTTTCGGCGACCGCATCGGGCAGCACGCGCAGCGGCCGGCCCGTCCACAGCGCCTTGATGTAGGTTTCGCAGGCCCGCTCGAAATAATAGAGCCGGTCGAAGGTGTCGGCGACCGTGTCGCCGATGACGAGCACGCCGTGATTGCCCATCACCATCACCTTGACCTTGGGATCGGAGAGCAGCTTGGCGCAGCGCTCTCCCTCCTCCTCGAAGGCCAGCCCGCCATAATCCGTGTCGACCACGTGACGCTTGAAGAACATCGCCGAGTTCTGGTCGATTGGCGGAAGCGTCGAGTCCGCCAGCGAGGCCAGCACCGTCGCATGCACGGAGTGCACGTGCATGACGCAGCGCGCATGGCCGCAGCGGCGGTGGATGGCCCCGTGCAGGCCCCAAGCCGTCGGGTCCGGCGCATTCGGCCGCTCCATCGTCCTCGGATCATTGGCATCGATCAGGAGGAGGTCGCTCGCCCTGATCCGGGAGAAATGCATCTGGTTCGGGTTCATGAGGAAGCGCGTGCCTTCCTCGTCGACGGCGAGCGAGAAATGATTGGCCACCGCCTCGTGCATGTTGAGCCGCGCCGTCCAGCGGAAGGCGGCGGCCAGATCGACCCGCTCCTCGTAGTAGGGCAGGTTGGAACGGCGCTCGGCGGCGAGGTGGGCGATGCTCATGACGTCCTCCTTCTGTCGCGGCTGAGCTTGCCGCGTTTGCGGACGCGCTTCAACCCGCAAAGAACCGTACGGCCGCTCATTCCGTGCAGGTCAGCACCGGCGGCGCGTTTTCGCCCTTCGTCTCGTCGTAGAGCGATGCTGCGTTGCCTTTCGACCACCAGATATACGGACCGGAGGCATAGCGCGCGCCGGAACCCGACAGGACCAGCACGAAGATGCGCTCCTTGCCGTCGACCGGCACTAGGGCGAGGAAGTTCGGCTCGACATTGATGTAGTCGACATCCTTCGTCCGGCCGTCGCAGTCGTAATGGGCGGTCGTGCGCATGTTCCGGCTGCCGTTCTCGACGCCGAGCGAAATCTTCGGCACGCCGGCGGCAAGAGCGGCGGCTCCCGTCATGGTCAGGAAGAGGGCGGCGATCACGCAGCCAGAGTTACCTGTCATCCGAACGGCCTCCCTATGCAAATGATCTTCGCGCATCGGCATCCCCATCCAGTAATGCGCTGTCACGATCGGTGAAATACTGCCGTTTGCGCATTTCGGCCATCACATCATCATCGTACGACCTGAACGTGGCCGACTTGCTACCACATTGCGGTATTGAACTGGTTTTTCCCGCCCCAAGAACGATTCTTGCCAATGATGGAAAGGCAGAACCATGTTGAAAAGCGTATTCCTCGCATCCGCGATCACCCTGTCGCTCGC
>JBQCFH010000089.1:0-5587 GCA_051959385.1 Rhizobiaceae bacterium
CGCGCGAATACTGTCGTGATGATCGCGCTTGCCATCGTGTTTGGCGTGGTCGCGGTCTTTCTGGCCAATACATGGCTTAGCGGGCAGCGCTCGCTGCTGGCGCGTGGCGACAAGACGCCCGGCCACACCATCGTCGTGGCGGCGACGCCGCTTCGCTTCGGCGACACGTTGAAGCCCGACAATCTCAAGGAAATTCCATGGTCGGCGTCCGCGCTTCCCGCCGGCGCGTTCCAGACCAAGAAGCAGCTTCTCGACGGCGTCGAGAAGGGCGACCGCCAGGTGATCACCGCGATCGAGGCCAACGAGCCCGTGCTCGGCTGGAAGATCACCGGGCCCGGCCAGCGCGCCACGCTTTCCGCGACGCTCGACAAGGGCATGAAGGCGGTGGCGATCCGCGTCAACGACGTGCTCGGCGTCGCCGGCTTCGTGCTGCCGGGCGACCGCGTCGACATTCTTCTCACGCGCCATACGCAGGACGAGCAGGGGGGCCAGCGCTCTTTCGTCGACGTGCTCCTGCAGAGCGTGAAGGTGCTGGCGATCGACCAGGTCGCCGACGACCGCAAGGACAAGCCGATCGTCGCGCGCGCCGTGACGCTCGAAGTCAACACGCAGGACGCGCAGAAGCTCACCCTCGCCGCCGGCGTGGGGCAGCTGTCGCTGGCGCTGAGGCAGGCCGCCTCCAACAAGGACGAGGTCACGCAGCGCGTCACCGTTTCCGACCTTTCCGGCGACCAGCCGAAGCCGACGCAAGAAAACCCGCAGTTGAGCCGGGTTTCGGAAGCTGTGCAAAACGTCGATAAAAAGCTTTCCAACCGCATCGATAGCATAGAAAAGAAATTGACTGCGGATGATGCGCCCGCCGCGCCGAAGGAGGTCATAAAGTTTGTTACGCCTCCGAAGCCGAGCGTCGTTCCGGTCGGCGTGACTCGTGACCTGAAGAGACAGGTCTACGAGGTTCCTTCGGCGGACAATATTCCCTCCGTCGTTACTGTCGCCAAGGACGCTACGCTTAATTAATTGTCCCTTGATACGATGAGCAGGTGTATCCTGCGTAAGGGTTGATCGGGTGGGAAACTTCGCCAGGGCATACAGGATAGTTCAGGTGTGCCTTCTGGCGGGAGGCGCGCTGCTTGCGGCGGGGGCGACGTGGAGCCACTTCGCCAGGGTCGCGCAGGCCGCCGAGGCGGTCGTCAACATCGACGTTTCCGGCCGGCCGATCGTCCATCACATCTATATCCCGGTGGGTCACGCCCAAACGGTCGACGTGAACGAGGATATCGGCGAGCTGGCGGTCGCCGACGGCAAGGTCGCCGACAGCCAGCCGATGACCAACCGCACCCTCTACATCGAGGCCAAGGCCGTCGGCTCGACGACCATCTCGATGTTCTCCACCGAGAAGAAGTCGCTCGGCGTTATCAATGTCGAGGTCGGCGCCGATATGGCGAGCGTCATGCAGTCGATCCGCGAGGTGGCGCCCGGCTCGCGCGTGGAGGCGACGCCGGTGAACGGCCGCATCCGGCTTTCCGGCAGCGTTCCCGACGTGCTGACGATGAACAAGGTGCTCGACGTCGTCGCCCAGTACGGCGACAAGGCCGACATCATCAATTCGATGACGCTCGGCGATGCGCAGCAGGTCAATCTGCATGTACGCATCCTGGAGGTGAACCGTACGGCCGGACGCGAGCTCGGCATCAACTGGGCCTTCGGGCCGCTCAAGCTCAACCGGCCGGGCGACACGGCCGGCGGCATCGGCACCAACGTTTTGACCGGCGATCTCAATGCAGACGTGCCCGGCACGGGTACGACCTTCGCCACCATCATCGCCAACGTGCTGACCAGCGGCTCGATCGGCAATCTCGACGTCATTATCACGGCGCTGGAAAAGAAGGGGCTCGTGCGCACGCTCGCCGAGCCGAACCTGACCACGCTTTCCGGCGAGCCGGCGCGCTTCCTGGCCGGCGGCCAGGTGCCGATCCGCACGACCACGCCCGACGGCCAGGTTACCATCACCTACAAGGATTTCGGCGTGACGCTGAAGTTCACGCCGCTGGTGCTGGACGACAAGAAGATCCAGATGAACATCCAGCCGGAGGTGAGCGATATCTCGCAATTCACGCCGGCCGGCGATCCGATCTTCAACACGCGCAACCTCGACACGACGGTGCAGCTTCGCAGCGGCCAGAGCTTCGCGCTCGCCGGCCTGTTGCAGAATAATAACCGCAAGATCCAGAACCAGGTGCCTTGGGTCGGGCAGATTCCCATCCTCGGCACGCTCTTCCGCTCCTCCTCCTACCAGAAGCAGGAGACGGAGCTCGTCGTGATCGTCACGCCGCAACTGGCGCATCCCTCGCCGCCCGGCGAGGACCTGAAGACGCCTCTCGACAAGACGCGGCCGAGCAACGATCCGGAGTTCTTCCTTCTCGGCCAACTCGAGGTCACGAAGGACATGATCCGCAAATATGAGCTGGGCGAGGGCGTCGTCGGTCCCTTCGGCCACATCCTCGACGCTCCCCCGGAAAAGCTCGTCTATGTCAAGAAATAGCCGCCTCGCGACGATGTTCGTCCTCTGCGCCGCCGCGCTTCCGGCGGCCGGCTGCGCGGACTATCTGAACCACCGCGACACGGTGGCGCTCGCCGCCGGGGATGCCGTAAACGCCAACGGCGCGATCGAGACCATCGATCCGTGGCCGCGCGGGGTCAATCGCACGAACGGGCTCGGCTCGGATGCCGGCCGGGCGAGCGCCTATCTGCGCTCGAGGAACGGGTCGGGCTCGTCCCAGGGCCCGGTGACGGTGAACATCGCGACCGGGGGAGGCTCGATCGGGTCGTCGGCGGGACAGTAGGCGCTGGCGCATCATCCGCCAGGCGGACGGATGATCGGAACAGGGCGGACGAGGCGCCCGGGGCAGGGTGAAACATGCTGCGGGTCAGTCATCTTCTCAGGCGGTTCGTTTCAGACGACGAAGGCGTAGCGCTCGTCCTCGTCGCGATCATGCTGCCGGTCATCATCGGCTTCGCCGTGCTCGCGATCGACATGTCGCGCGTCAACAATCTGCACAACGATCTGCAGAAAGCAGTGGACGCTCTAGCCTTGGCTGGCGCCACCGAATTGGACGGCAACGCGGACGCGGAAACGCGAGCCGAGAACGCAATCACCAATCTCATCGAGAACTGCACGAAGTTTTCGACCTCGTCGGCCAACTCCTGCCCCACGGCGGGTGGGTACCAGTTGGCGCGAGCAGACGTGATCGTTCAATATCTTTACGGCATTCCGGCGAGCGACAGCATCCAGCTTCTAGCTGATGGAACCGATGCCAATGGCAAGGACTGGAAGGCCACAACGGCGGCAGAAGCCCAATACGCGGAAGTGACGCTGAATCCCGATAGCGCAACCGCTGCGTTTTCCACGATTTTCCCGGCTTCATTTGTCGGCGGGCCCGATAGCTTTAAGGTGAGCACGCAGGCGGTGGCGGGCAATGCCGGACAAGTCACCTGCGCGATGACGCCGCTATTCATCTGCGATCCCTTCAAAAACGTGGACGGCTCTGGCCCAGGCTTTGACGAAGCGGTCGCGACCAATTTGTGGATCGGCCGCAGCGTGACGCTGGAAACGAAGGGCGCGGCTTGGGGGCCGGGCAATTTCGGTTTTCTGCGGCCATCTAGCAATCAAGGGTATGGCGACACCGACCTGTCAAAGGATCTGGCGCGCGGCACCGTGCAGGAATGCGTGAACTCGCGACACCTCTACACCAGCACCGGCAATCTCACGACCAACGATATCCAGGGGCTCAATACCCGTTTCGACATGTTCCCGGCGAATGGCAACAGCTTTCCGTCGAAGTCCAATGCGAGTTGGCCTGCCGCGCCTAATGTTCGTAAGGGCTACATGCCAGGAAACAAAGGAATATGCGAAGCCGTCCCAGGGACGCCGGATACGAGCTATTTCGGACTGCCCGCCGATAATGCCTCCGATCCCACGATCACCGATGGCTTGGTGGGCAACGGACAATGGGCTTATTCCAAATATCTGACGACTAACAATCTCACCAACACCGTCGGCGCTCTTTTTCCCGGTGCGACCGATACGAATCCGCCTTCTCGTTTCGAAGTCTACAAGAGCGAATATACCAGCGGCGCCTATACGCAGAAATCCGGACCGGGAAAAAACCTCGAGAATGGTGTGCCGCAATGCTCATCCAATGTCTCAACCGATCTGGACCGGAGACTGATTTACGGAGCCATTGTCGACTGCTCCGATCCTGACAACATCGCCTCCCTCAACGGTGCCTCTGGCACCAATCTCAAGGCGGAAGGATTCGGCAGTTTCTTCATGCTTTCACCCGTCGTCACCAGCATTCAGACCGAAGCGGTTGATGTCTCCGGTCGCGCCGGGCAAGGCACTATGGCGAATTTCGTGAGAAACGAAGTACAACTCTACCGGTGAGGAATGGCGTTCTCTTTGTCAGCCCTCGTAAAGCGTTTTTCCATCGAGGAGACGGGCGCGGTCATCGTCGAAACCGCTATCATCCTGCCTCTGATGATTACGCTATCGGCGGGCGTATATGAATTCTCGAACGCCATCTATACCCGCCTCTTGCTGGAGGCGGGCGTGGCGGATGCAGCGCGATATCTGGCGCGCTGCGTTCACACGACGACTGACGAGGCGGCGTGCGGGACCGCGGCCCAGAACCTGGCGGTTACCGGCCAGGTGACGAGTGGCGGCACGGCACGGGTCAGCGGCTGGGCAACCACGGATGTAAACGTCAGCTACATTTCAACCGCGATCACGGTCGATCCCAATACCGGCTTGCAGAACTATCGCGGCTCGTCGGCCGATGTTCTCGTCGCGCAAGTCAGCACCGACTACAGCTATGCCGGTACTGGATTGCTCGGCGTTCTCGGCTTCGGCCCCTTGACGCTTTCGGTGGCGCACCAAGAACGCGTCATTGGCTGGTGAATGATGCGCAGATCCTTTGCCAATGACGAGAACGGGACGACGATGGTGGAAATGGCCATCGTGGCCAGCCTGCTTTTCACCGTGGTGCTGGGCTTTGTCGATTTCGGCTACGCATTCTACCAATGGAATGCGGCCAACAAGGCGTTTCAGGTCGGCGCGCGGCTGGCCCGCATTTCCGATCCGGTGGCATCCGGATTGGCACTTGAGGCCCGGACCGCAGCAAGCCTGAGCGATGTCGGAAAGCCGGTTCCGGCTGGCACTTATGATTATGTCTGCACCGCGGATGCTGCCGGCACAGCTTCATGCAGTTGCGCGGCGGGCACGTGCAAAAGTCTGGCCGCAAATCAAGACGCTTTCGACCTGATCTATGACGGCGACAGTACCCGGCCCGGAATGCACGATTTCTTCCCGAGGCTGCAAAAGAACAACATAAAGATCGAATATGTCGCCACCGGCTTGGGATACTGGACGCGTCCGGGTGGCGCCGTTCCGACAATAAAAGTCAGCCTTCAGAATTTAACCTTCCAGTTTTATTTTCTGGGCGGTCTTCTCGGCTTTAACGACATCAATATCCCGAGCATGGTAAGTTCCGTCACAGGCGAAGACCTGGACAGCAGCAGTCCGCCGTAA
>JBQCFH010000090.1:0-3658 GCA_051959385.1 Rhizobiaceae bacterium
GCATCCGCCTTGCCGAGGATATAGCGCACGCCCGGATCGCGCGACCGCGGCATTTCTGGATCGCTCATCTTGAAGAACACCGGCATTTTCCGCCCTCGCCCGCCGAAGAAGGATTCGAGCACGGCAATGTCGTCGTCCACGAGACGGTTTTCGACGATCGCGATGTCGAACTCTGCCGAGGCGATGTTGTCGATGGGCTCCGCCGGCCATCCATATGCCTTGGCGAAACCCGGCCCGGAGCCCGGATAAATGACGAGATGGAACGGAAACCGCCGGGAGGCGAAAAAGACCTTCCTCACCGGTCGACGCCCCGGCGCTCCGACGCGGCCTCCACCAGCTCGCGCCGGAATTGCCGCAAATAGAGGTTCAGGCGAAAGCGCGCCTGATATCGCGCGTTGAGGACGAACCGTATGAAATGGTTGCGCCTTGTGTCCCGGCGCTCCGCCTCGATCGTGCTCCTCTCGGCGGCGGGAGGGGAGAGCCGCACGACAGCCGGATTGATCACCAGGATGCGGAGGTTCTGTTCCCACCAGTGCTTGAGGTCCATGTCGAGGGGCCGGAAGAACCGTCCCGCGTTGCAAAGCAGCTTCTCCGCGCCCCGCCGGGAAATCGCATAACCTGCCGTATCGCCCGGAAGTACCGCTGGCTTGCGCAGGGACAATACGCCGGCTTCGGCGACGACGCGCCCGCTCGGTGGACGCCCGGTGGACAGCTTGGCGAGGTCCCAGTCCGCCGCGCAGGTCTCGAGAAGCGCCATCGCCGACGCCAGCATCTCCGTGGGTTCAGTATCGTCCTCGAAGACGTAGCCGCCTTCCGCGCCGCTCGCCGCGATCCTGCGCCAAGCCGCGCGGTGACTGAGATAGCAGCCGACCTCGCCTTTCGTCAGCGGATGCTTGTAGAGACGGCGGTTGCGCCCGGCATCGACGGCGATGCCGATTTCGGCCTCTGTCAGCGTTTCGCCATCGATCGCCGGCAGGCGCTCGACGGCCAAGCCGGCTCGCGAATAGGCCGATTCGGCGCGCCGCCATCGCTCGGGACTGCGGTCCAGATTGATAACCAACACCGGCCATGGCCGGCTCCGGCCGGCCCCGTCCTGATCCTTCCCTGGGAACATCCGTCCACCCCGTGGCGCCCGGGGCGGCAGCATTCCGCCGGAAGGCTCGAACGTGCAAGCAAAATGTGCAGATCGCGCCGCGGTCGGGACCGGCCTGCTCCGTGGAGGCCTGTCCGGCTGCAAATGGATGGTGACAACCGGACGCCGCCCCTTCCGGCCTTCGCTCGCGCTCTGTTATGGTTCGCGCCGTCGCTACGGGGTGATGCGACGTCTAGGGGGCTCCATGGATCTTTCCTTTCCCTGGCCGATGAGCCAAGGCGAATGGCTGGGCTGGATATCCGCCCTCGTCACCGTCCTCGCGGGCCTGGTATTCCTTTTTGCTCCCGGGACGATGCTGCGCGCGTTGCGCCTGCAGGCCGCTCCCGACCGCCCGCAGGCGCTTGCCGAGGTACGGGGCCGGATGGCCGGCTTCTATCTCGGCCTGGGGCTCAGCGCGATCTTGCTGGCGCAGCCGCTCGTGTACATGGCGCTCGGCTTCTCCTGGGCCTTCACCGCCTTCGGCCGCCTGGTCTCGATGCTCTCCGACGGCGGCGGCCGGCTCTACAATCTCGGCCTGTTCGTCGTGGAGGTGCTGTTGGCGGCGCTTCCGCTCCTCTTCGCCTTCGGCCTGGTATCGTAGAAACGCTGTCGGAAGAGACTTCCGGCGCCGCTGCGACAATCCTTACCAAAAGCGCGATATCGCATGGTGTTGCGAGTTGGAAACGCCTGTGCTAGACGGCAGGCGACATTCGATCGGGGGATGCGATATGCTCATTCGCACGGTCGTGAAATATCAACAAAGTCAAGGGTTTAGCCGCGAATTGTAGCTGGCGCGCGAAATCCTGACAGCCAGCCGAGAGAAAAACCCGTCCGTGGCAAAGTCCGGTTCGCCAATCTCAGGTGTCGCAGAGCGCTATGCGGGCTCTCTTTTCGAGCTTGCGCTGCAGGAAAATTCGGTGGCGAGCGTCGAGGCTGATCTGGGGCGCTTCGAGGCCCTTCTCAATGCCAGCGACGACCTTAAGCGGCTGATTTCAAGCCCCGTCTTTTCCGCCGAAGACCAGCTTCACGCCATATCGGCGATCGCCGATCGAGCGGAGATCACCGGCCTCGTCGGCAACTTCCTGCGCGTGGTGGCGAAGAACCGCCGGCTTTTCGCGATACCCGGCATGATCCGCGCGTTCCGGCGCATCGCGGCCGAGCAGCGCGGCGAGGTGGCCGGCGAAGTCACCTCGGCGCACCCGCTGACGCCGGCGCAGGAAATGGAATTGAAGGCGACGCTGAAGTCGATCGCGGGCAAGGACGTCGCGATCAGCGTCCATGTAGACCCATCGCTGCTCGGCGGAATGATCGTCAAGATCGGCTCGCGCCAAATCGACACTTCGCTCAGAACCAAACTGAACTCGCTCAAGCTTGCACTTAAAGAGGTCGGCTGATGGATATCCGCGCCGCGGAAATTTCCGCAATCCTGAAAGATCAGATCAAGAATTTCGGCAGGGAAGCCGAGGTCACGGAAGTCGGCCAGGTTCTGTCCGTCGGTGACGGTATCGCCCGCGTCTACGGCCTCGACAACGTCCAGGCCGGCGAGATGGTCGAGTTCCCCGGCGGTATCCGCGGCATGGCGCTCAACCTTGAGAGCGACAATGTCGGCGTCGTCATCTTCGGCAACGACCGCGACATCAAGGAAGGCGACACCGTCAAGCGCACCGGCGCGATCGTCGACGTTCCGGTCGGTCCGGAGCTTCTCGGCCGCGTCGTCGACGCTCTCGGCAATCCGATCGACGGCAAGGGTCCGATCAAGGCGACGGAGCGCCGTCGCGTCGATGTGAAGGCGCCCGGCATCATCCCGCGCAAATCCGTGCACGAGCCCATGTCGACGGGCCTGAAGGCGATCGATGCGCTGATCCCGATCGGCCGCGGCCAGCGCGAGCTCGTCATCGGCGACCGCCAGACCGGCAAGACCGCCATCATCCTCGACACTTTCCTCAACCAGAAGCCGCTGAACGACGGCGACGACGAGAGCGCTAAGCTCTACTGCGTCTATGTCGCGGTCGGCCAGAAGCGCTCCACCGTCGCGCAGTTCGTGAAGGTCCTCGAAGAGCGCGGCGCGCTGCCCTATTCGATCGTCATCGCCGCGACGGCTTCCGACCCGGCCCCGATGCAGTTCCTGGCGCCGTTCGCCGGCTGCACGATGGGCGAATATTTCCGCGACAACGGCAAGCACGCCGTGATCGCCTATGACGATCTGTCCAAGCAGGCCGTGGCCTACCGCCAGATGTCGCTTCTGCTTCGCCGTCCGCCCGGGCGCGAGGCCTATCCGGGCGACGTGTTCTACCTGCATTCGCGGCTCCTCGAGCGCGCGGCGAAGATGAACGAGGACAACGGCGCCGGCTCGCTGACGGCCCTGCCGGTCATCGAGACGCAGGCCAACGACGTCTCGGCATACATTCCGACCAACGTCATCTCGATCACCGACGGCCAGATCTTCCTGGAGACGAACCTGTTCTTCCAGGGTATCCGCCCGGCCGTGAACGTCGGCCTGTCGGTGTCGCGCGTCGGCTCGGCCGC
>JBQCFH010000091.1:0-2183 GCA_051959385.1 Rhizobiaceae bacterium
ACCGTCTGGCGCGGATTCATCGCCACATCCGCCATCTGGTAGATCATCTGCAGTTCGCGCAGGTCGTTCTTGGTGCGGTTGGCCAGCCGCGGCTGCAGCAGCCTGCCCGAAAATTCGATGCTGCCCAGCATGGGCGGCAGCAGCCCGGTGATGACGCGGGCGAGCGTCGACTTGCCCGAGCCGGACTCGCCGACCACTGCCAATGTCTGGCCGGGATGGATGTCGAGGGAAACATCCTTGAGGACCTTCACGCTGCCGCCGCCATAGGCGGCCGTGACGTTCTTGACCGACAGGATCGGACTACCGGCAGGCTTCTTTTCCTCGTGCGGGATGGAATGCACCGAAACAAGCGCGTTGGTGTATGCCTGGCGCGGCTCCTTGATGATCTGGCGCGTATCGCCCTTCTCGACCTTCTTGCCGTGGCGCAGCACCATGATGTCGTCCGCGACCTGCGCCACCACCGCGAGATCATGGGTGATGTAGAGCGCCGCGACGCCGGTATCCCTGATCGCCTTCTTGATCGCCGCCAGCACGTCGATCTGCGTTGTCACGTCGAGCGCGGTGGTCGGTTCGTCGAAGATGATGAGGTCGGGCCTGGAGCAGAGCGCCATCGCCGTCATCACGCGCTGCAACTGGCCGCCGGAAACCTGGTGCGGATAGCGCTCGCCGATATGTTCGGGATCGGGGAGATTGACCTCCTTGAAGAGCGCAATGGCGCGCTTTTCCGCTTCGGCGCGCGATGAGATGCCGTGCCTCAGCGACGCCTCGACCACCTGCCGCATCAGCTTGTGCGCCGGGTTGAAGGCAGCCGCCGCGGACTGGGCGACATAGCAGACCTCCCTGCCGCGCAGCTTGCGAAAACCGGCCTGTCCCCCCTTCAGGATGTCACGGCCGTTGAGAATGACCTCGCCGCCGGTGATGCGCACCCCGCCCCGCCCGTAGCCCATGGAGGAAAGGCCGATCGTGGATTTGCCGGCGCCGGATTCGCCGATCAGCCCGAGCACCTTGCCGCGCTCGAGCGTGACGGAGACATCATCGACGATGACGACATCGATCGGATCCTCCCCGGGCGGATAGACCGTCGCCTCGATCCGCAGATTGCGGATGTCCAGGAGCGTATCGGACGTGCGGTCGGGCGCGTTCTTTGCTCTAGCCATTGCCGCGCCCTCCCTTCAGGTCGGTCGTTCGGTTGAGAATCCAGTCGGCCACCAGATTGACCGAGATGGCAAGGACCGAGATCGCGGCGGCCGGCAGAAGCGCCGCCGGGATGCCGAAGACGATGCCTTCCTTGTTGTCCTTGACCATGCCGCCCCAATCCGAGTCCGGCGGCTGCACCCCAAGGCCAAGGAAGGATAGGGCCGACAGGAACAGGATGGCGAAGATGAAACGCAGCCCGAGCTCCGCCACCAGCGGCGAAAGCGCATTGGGGAGAATTTCGCGGAAGATGATCCACAGCCTGCCCTCTCCGCGCAGCTTGGCCGCCTCGACGAAATCCATCACGTTGATGTCGACCGCGACGGCTCGGGAAATACGGAAAACGCGGGTCGAATCGAGAATGCCCATGACGAGGATCAGCGTCAGCGTCGTCGAGGGGAGCACGGAAAGGACGACCAGCGCGAAGATCAGCGTCGGGATCGACATGATCAGGTCGACAAAGCGCGACAGAAGCTCGTCGAACCAGCCGCCGATCACGGCGGCCGAAAAGCCGAGGCTCGCGCCGAGCGTGAAGGAGAGCGCCGTCGCCAGGAAGGCGATGAAGAGCGTGATGCGGGCGCCGTAGAGCAGCCGGGTCAGGAGGTCGCGGCCGAGATTGTCCGTTCCCAGCCAGTGCGCGGCGGACGCAGGCGCCCATACGTCGCCAACGACGGCGGTATTGGAATAGGGCGCGATCCAGGGGGTGAAGATCGCGGCGAGCACGAACAACGCGGTCACGAGCATTCCGGCGAGCGCGCTAACCGGGATTCGCTTGAGCTTGAGCATCCGCCGTTCCCCTATTTCGGATGCCGCAGGCGCGGATTGGACAGGATGGAAAAGATGTCCGCCAGCATGTTGAGGCCGATATAGACCGCGGCGAAGATGAGTCCGCAATCCTGGACCACCGGCACATCGCGCTTGGCGACGTGATCCACCAGATACTGGCCCATGCCGGGATAGACGAAGATGACCTCGATGACGACCACGCC
>JBQCFH010000092.1:0-9433 GCA_051959385.1 Rhizobiaceae bacterium
GGCCTCCGCGACCTTGTCCGCCGCGCCTGCAAGATGCGCCGAAGCGCTCTCGATGTCCGCCATCAGCGTCTTGGCCGCCGACTTCGCACGCGAGACCGGCGACTTCGGCTCGGGCTTCGCCGCGTCCACGTCGCAGTCGGCCCAGGTTGCGCCGAAACCGAAGACTTCCATCCCGGGAATTTTCATTGCGCAAAGCTGGCGCGCGGCTTCCATGGAGCCGGCGACCGCGCCCATCCAGACGCCGAAGGCCTGGCTGGCGACGCCCATCGAAAGCGCCGTCGCGGCCGCGAAACCGCCGGCCGGATGCATGACCAGCTTCATGGCCGCAGGAAAATCCGCGCCCTGGGGCACGAACGCCGCGAACTCCCTGTTCATCGCCTCGATCTTGCTCATATCAGGCATCATCGTCTCGGGTATGGAAAATATCGACATCGGTGGTCTCCTTGCCGGTGCTTCCCCACCCTCTCCGCGTTTCCTCTGCCAGTTACCGCTTGTTGAAAGCCTTCTACTCTGCCGCGACCAGCATCGGCTCGGCCCGATGCGCGTTGCGGGTGAACTCGTCGATGCGCCGCTCGATCTCCGGGCGGAAATGGCGGATCAGGCCCTGGATCGGCCATGCCGCCGCGTCGCCGAGCGCGCAGATCGTGTGGCCCTCGACCTGCTTGGTCACATCGAGCAGCATGTCGATCTCGCGCTTCTGCGCTTCGCCCCGCACCAGCCGCTCCATGACGCGCCACATCCAGCCCGTGCCCTCGCGGCAGGGCGTGCACTGGCCGCAGCTTTCGTGCTTGTAGAAATAAGAGAGCCGCGCGATCGCCTTCACCACGTCGGTCGACTTGTCCATGACGATGACGGCCGCCGTGCCGAGGCCCGATTTCAGATCCTTCAGCGCATCGAAATCCATGGGGCAGTCCATGATCTCGTTTGCCGGCACCAGCGGTACCGACGCGCCGCCCGGAATGACGGCGAGCAGATTGTCCCAGCCGCCGCGGATGCCGCCGCAATGCGTCTCGATGAGTTCCCGGAACGGGACCGACATGGCGTCCTCGACCGTGCACGGCTTCTCGACATGGCCGGAGATACAGAACAGCTTGGTGCCGGTATTGTTCGGGCGGCCGATGGAGGAAAACCACGAGGCGCCGCGGCGCAGGATGGTCGGCGCCACCGCGATCGACTCGACGTTGTTGACCGTGCTCGGGCAGCCGTAGAGGCCGACATTGGCCGGGAAAGGCGGCTTCAGCCGCGGCTGGCCCTTCTTGCCTTCCAGGCTTTCCAGAAGCGCCGTCTCCTCGCCGCAGATATAGGCGCCGGCGCCGTGGTGGACGATGATGTCGAAGTCCCAGCCATTCTTGTTGTTCTTGCCGATGAGCCTTGCCTCATAGGCCTCGTCGACGGCCCGCTGCAGCGCCTCGCGCTCGCGGATGAACTCCCCGCGCACATAGATATAGGCCGCCTCCGCGCCCATGGCGAAGCCGGCAATCAGGCAGCCCTCGACCAGCGTGTGCGGATCGTGACGCATGATGTCGCGGTCCTTGCAGGTGCCAGGTTCCGATTCGTCGGCATTAACGACGAGGTAGGAAGGGCGCCCATCGGACGTCTTCGGCATGAAGGACCATTTGAGACCGGTCGGGAAGCCGGCGCCGCCGCGTCCGCGCAAGCCCGACGCCTTCATCTCGTTGACGATCCACTCGCGCCCCTTGGCGATGATGCCGGCGGTGCCGTCCCAATGGCCGCGCGCCATCGCGCC
Organism: Rhizobiaceae bacterium; assembly: GCA_051959385.1. Taxonomy (GTDB): domain Bacteria; phylum Pseudomonadota; class Alphaproteobacteria; order Rhizobiales; family Rhizobiaceae; genus Mesorhizobium_L. The sequence continues at coordinate 1,748 of JBQCFH010000092.1, forward strand.
CTGCAGCGAGCGGTCGAACTGCCCGTAGATGTTGGTGAAGATGCGGTCCCGATCAGCGAGCATGTCTCAAACCCTTAACGCGGCTTGCGGCCGAAGACGCGGATGTATTCGGCCTCGCCGCCCTTGGCGAGCGCCTTGGCCTGCTTCACCCAGTCGTCGCGGTCGATGCGGCCCCTGAAGTTCAGATAGGCGTCGACCCATTCGCGCTGGTTCTTCTTCCACGAAGCGATTTGCTCGAACTTGTAAATGCCGAGCCCGTTCAGAATCTCTTCGTTCCTCGGCCCGACTCCGGAGATCAGCTTGAGATCGTCGGGCTCGGCCGGCCTGGGGATGCCGACGGGACGGTTTGGCGAATCGAGCGTCGGCCTCCCCGGAGCGGGCGGCTCCTTGGCGGCACGGGGCGTCCTCTTGGCATCGGGGCCGATCTTCCCGCCCTGCAGCAATTCCGGCGACTTATAGGCGCTTTTCGGCGCCGGGCCGCCCGGCATTCCCTTGCGCTGGCGGCCGGGGGCGCCGGCATCGTCGATCGTCTCGTTGGCGCGCTTCTCGTTTAGCGGCAGCGGCGGCACGCTGGTTGCCCGCTCCTGGTTGCGGGTTGCCTTCTTCGGCGACGGCGACTTTATGCCGGAGCCGGTTTCCTGCGCATCGGTTTTCGGCCGGCCCGCCTTGCTCGGCGGGATTCCGGGCTCCCCTGCCGTGGCTCCGCCATTCCTTCCGTTCGAAGACCGGAAGATCGCGGCTTCGTCGAGAAGCGTCGTGCGTCCGCCTTCCGGCTCGGAGGTATAGCGGTCCACCAGCTGCGTGCCGGTCTTGACCGAAGCGCCCTTGCCGGCCTCGAACGCGTCGATGATCTCGCCGAGCCGTTCCGGGGTAAGGTCCTCATAGGTGTCCTTGAAGATCATGACCATCGGCGCATTCACGCAGGCGCCGAGGCACTCGACCTCCTCCCAGGAAAGCGTCCCGTCGGCATTGGTCTGGAACTGCTCGTGATGGATCTTCTGCCGGCAGACATCCATCAGCGCGCCAGCCCCGCGCAGCATGCAGGGGGTGGTGCCGCAGACCTGGACATGCGCCCGCGTTCCGACCGGCTTTAACTGGAACTGCGTATAGAAGGTGGCGACCTCGAGCACGCGGATCAGCGGCATGTCGAGCATTCGGCTGACCTCCTCGATCGCCGGCTTGGTGACCCAGCCCTCTTGCTCCTGCGCCAGCATGAGAAGCGGGATCACGGCCGATTGCTGCCGGCCCTTCGGGTATTTGGCGATCCACTTCCTTGCCGCGGCGGCATTCGCCCTGTTGAAGGCAAAGCTGTCCGGCTGCTCTTCTGCTAACCTGCGTACGCTCATCGCTTCTCACATTCCAATGACGGCCGAGGCCGGCTCACCGATCGACCTCGCCGAAGACGATGTCGATCGAACCCAGCACGGCCGAGACGTCGGCCAGCATGTGCCCCTTGCACAGGAAATCCATCGCCTGCAAATGCGCGAAGCTCGGCGCTCTCAGCTTGCAGCGATAAGGCTTGTTGGTCCCATCGGACACCAGGTACACGCCGAACTCGCCCTTGGGCGCCTCCACCGCCGCATAGACCTCGCCGGCCGGCACGCGATAGCCCTCGGTGTAGAGCTTGAAATGGTGGATGAGCGCTTCCATGGAACGCTTCATCTCCCCGCGTTTCGGCGGCACGATCTTGCCATCGGTATTGGAGACGGGACCGACCTTCTCCTTGCCGAGAAGCCGCTCCACGCATTGCCGCATGATCTTGGCCGACTGGCGCATCTCCGCCATGCGGATGACGTAGCGGTCATAACAGTCGCCGTTCTTGCCGACCGGGATCTGGAACTCCATCTCCGGATAGCATTCGTAGGGCTGCGACCGCCTCAAGTCCCAGGCCGCGCCGGCGGCGCGCACCATCACGCCGGAAAAACCCAATGCCCATGCATCCTCCAGCGACACGACGCCGATATCGACGTTGCGCTGCTTGAAGATGCGGTTCTCGGTCAGGAGCACTTCGAGATCGTCGAGCGTCTTGTAGAACGGATCGATCCACTTGCCGATGTCCTCGACCAGCTTTTCCGGAAGGTCCTGGTGCACGCCGCCCGGCCGGAAATAGGCCGCATGCATGCGAGCCCCGGAAGCCCGCTCGTAGAACACCATCAGCTTCTCGCGCTCCTCGAAGCCCCAGAGCGGCGGGGTCAGCGCGCCGACGTCCATCGCTTGCGTGGTGACCTGCAGAAGATGGTTCAGGATGCGGCCGATCTCGCAATAGAGCACCCGGATAAGCTGTCCGCGGATCGGCACCTTGATGTCGAGCAGGCGCTCCACGGCCAGCGCGAAGGCATGCTCCTGGTTCATCGGCGCGACGTAATCGAGCCGGTCGAAATAGGGCACCGCCTGCAGATAGGTCTTTGCCTCGATCAGTTTCTCGGTGCCGCGGTGAAGCAGCCCGATATGCGGGTCGACGCGCTCGACCACCTCGCCGTCGAGCTCCAGGACGAGGCGCAGCACGCCATGCGCGGCGGGATGCTGTGGGCCGAAATTGATGTTGAAGTTGCGGACGTTGTGTTCGGTCATTGGGACGCAACCCTCGGCAGTTGGCAGTCGGCAATCGGCAATCGGATCATGACGGCACCCCCGTACCCTTGACGGCGCGAATCAAACCCCGAAGCATCTTCCCGACGGTTTCGGTGCGATCCAGAACCGGTGCCGCGTCGTCGCGAGAGATCAGATCCACCTTCACTGCAAGTAACACATGCGTCTCAAGTTCCTTGAGCGACCCTTGGGCGTTCTTCAGAAACTGCAGATAGCTGCCGGCACTCTCCCGCCCATACCCTTCCGCGATATTGGCCGGAACGGACGCACCCGCGCGTCGAATCTGCGAGATCATTCCGAACATCTCCTCGCGAGGAAACGCTTGGGTCACCCGATAGCAATCCGCGGCCAATTCCATCGCCTCATTCCAAACTCTGAGATCACGATACGAGCGAATTCCATCCTCGTCCGCCATCCCGACTGCCTACTGCCGAATGCCGATCTGCCGCATCACTGCTTTGCCTTTTCATCCCCCGGCAGCACGTAATCAGTCCCCTCCCAGGGCGAGAGGAAGTCGAAATTGCGAAACTCCTGTTTCAACTCCACGGGCTCGTAGATGACCCGCTTCACCTCGTCGTCGTAGCGGACCTCGACGAAGCCGGTGAGCGGGAAGTCCTTCCTCAGCGGATGCCCTTCGAAGCCGTAGTCGGTCAGGATGCGGCGAAGATCGGGATGGCCCGTGAAGAGCACGCCGTAGAGATCGTAGACCTCGCGCTCGAACCAGGCGGCGCCCGGATAGACCGCCGTCGCGGACGGGATCGGCGTCTCCTCGTCGGCATGGACCTTGACGCGGACGCGCATGTTCTTCTTCGGCGACAGCAGGTGATAGACCACGTCGAAGCGCTCCTCGCGCTCGGGATAGTCGGCGCCCGATATGTCGATGAAGGAGATGAAGCGGCACTCCGGATCGTCGCGCAGGAAAGTCAGCACCTCGATGATGTCGTTCTTCGGCACCGTCACCGTCAGTTCGCCATAGGCGAGCACCGACGAGGCTATACGGTCGCCGAGCTTTTCCTTCAGGCGGATATCAAGGGCGCCCAGAACGTCGCTCATTTGTGCGCCTCCAGTTGTCGCACTCGCTGCTCAAGCGCCGCTATCCGCTGGCGCAAGTCGGCGATGCGGTCCATCTCGGCAACCGCACCGGGCCCAAGATCGGCTAGCTTAGTCAGTTCCCGCAAATATGCGCCCGGAGGCAAACGGCGATGCTTAAACTCGCGCAACCTCAAGGACACGGGCTGTGCAGTCGGATTCATTTTCTGCTCTCCAAAGCGTCGACCTTCTGCTCCAAGGCTCCAATCCGTTCCTCATACTCGCCGATGAGCATACGGCTTAACACCGTTTCCCCGGCCAGAGCAGAACGTATGTTCCGCTGGCCCGCCTCCAGCTTGGCAAGGCGGTCGCCAGTTTCTTTCCGGAATGCCGCCAAATCCGCCTGAATCTCCCGGAGCAAAGGCAGGACGAGGTCCTTGGGTTCAGCCATCGCTCACCTTTCGATCGTGCCGGTGCGGCGGATCTTCTTCTGCAGGAGAAGAATGCCGTAGAGCAGCGCCTCCGCCGTTGGCGGACAGCCGGGCACGTAGATGTCGACCGGCACGACGCGGTCGCAGCCGCGCACGACCGAATAGGAGTAGTGGTAGTAGCCGCCGCCATTGGCGCACGAGCCCATGGAGATGACGTAGCGCGGCTCGGGCATCTGGTCGTAGACCTTGCGCAGAGCCGGCGCCATCTTGTTGCAGAGCGTGCCGGCGACGATCATCACGTCCGACTGGCGCGGGGAGGCGCGCGGCGCCACGCCGAAACGCTCCGAATCATAGCGCGGCATCGAAGTCTGGATCATCTCGACCGCGCAGCAGGCGAGGCCGAAGGTCATGAACATCAGCGAGCCGGAGCGCGCCCAGGTGATCAGCGCCTGCGAAGAGGTGACGAGAAAACCCTTATCGGCGAGCTCATTGTTGATCTCGCCGTAGAAGGGATCGTTCGCACCGACCGGCTTGCCGGTGGCAGGGTCCAGTATGCCCTTCGGCTTCGGCGCTACGAGGGTAGCGGAACTATCGCTCAATCCCATTCCAGCGCTCCTTTTTTCCATTCGTAGATAAAGCCGATCGTCAGCACCGCAAGGAAAACCATCATCGACCAGAAGCCGAGCCAGCCGACCCTGGAGAAGGACACCGCCCAGGGGAACAGGAACGCCACTTCGAGGTCGAAGATGATGAAGAGGATCGACACCAGATAGAAGCGGATGTCGAACTTCATGCGCGCGTCGTCGAACGCGTCGAAGCCGCACTCATAGGCCGAAAGCTTCTCCGGATCGGGATTGCGGTAGGCGATGATGAAGGGCGAGGTGATCAGCGCCAATCCCACCACCAGCGCGACCGCGATGAATATGACGACGGGCAGATATGAACTTATGAGCTCGTTCATGTTCGACTTTCCATTGCCTGCCGCGCGGGCTCGGGGAGAGTCGCGCCGCCGCCCTCTCAGGCGGAGTGACGGATGCGGCAATGCCTGTGTTGCAACGCGGCGAGGGTTAGCGCACGAGGCGGGACGGCGCAAGTAAAAGCTTGGCCGAATTGGGGCGACAAATGACCCTTGTCGCTAGGCGCGCCGAACCCGCGGCAAGCGCCATGCAGGCGGCAACGATCGGCTCCGGAACTCCCCGCGAGCTCTCGCGTTGTGCGGCATGTCTCCAATTTTTGTTGGAAATCCGGGCGAAACGGTTGATGCTGGCAGGATCGACGGTTTCGCGTCGCCCGTGAAGGAGCGATGAATGGCGCCGCGTCCTGCCTGGAGAGGCTATCTCAAGCTCTCGCTGGTGACCTGCGCCGTGGAGCTGACCAACGCCACGACGCAGAGCGAGAAAGTGCGCTTCCGTGTCATCAATCGCGCCACCGGCAACACGGTGAAGCGGCAATATGTCGATTCCGCTACGGGCAAGCCGGTCAAGGACGAGGACGAGGTCAAAGGCTACGAGACGGGTGACGACGAATACCTGCTCATCGAGGAGGATGAGATCGAGGCGGTCGAGATCGAATCCTCCCACACGCTCAACCTCGAAGGCTTCGTCTCGAAATCCGACATCGAGCAGGTCTATCTCGATACGCCCTATTACATGACGCCGGCCGACGAAGTCTCGGAGGAGGCTTTCGCCGTCATCCGCGACGCCATGGAAGACAAGAAGATGGCGGGCCTGGCGCGCATCGTTCTCTACCGTCGCGAGCGGCCTGTCGTCATCGAGCCGCGGGACGAGGGCATGCTGCTCACGACCCTTCGCTACGACAAGACGGTACGCCAGGCCGACGACATTTTCGACGGATTGAAGGACGTCAAGCTCGACAAGGACATGGTCGATCTCGCCGCCGGCATCATCGATCGCAAGAAGATGAAGTTCGACCCCTCGAAATTCGAAGACAAGTATGAGGACGCGCTGATGGACCTGATCGAGGCCAAGAAGAAGGGCAAGAAACCGCCGACCGCAAAGCCTTCGTCTCAGCCCTCCAATGTGGTGAACCTTTTCGACGCGCTCAAGAAGAGCCTCGCCGAAGAAGGCGGCGGCAAGGAAGGCGGCGGCAAGAGTTCGGCCGGCAAGCGCGGGAAATCCTCAACCCGCTCCGACAAGAAACGCACATCTGCGTGATCGAAAATGGCCGGACTGCAGGAATACCAGCGCAAGCGTGATTTCGCGAAGACGGCGGAGCCTTCCGGCAAGGGCAAGCCGCGCAAATCGAAGGGCCCCGGCGGGCTCTATGTGATCCAGAAGCACGCCGCCACCCGACTGCACTACGATTTCCGCCTCGAACATGACGGCGTGCTGTGGAGCTGGGCCGTAACGCGCGGCCCGAGCCTCGACCCGTCCGAGAGGCGGCTCGCCGTGCATGTCGAGGACCACCCGCTCGACTATGGCAACTTCGAGGGCACCATTCCGAAAGGCGAATATGGCGGCGGCTCGGTGCTCGTCTGGGACAACGGCGAATGGATTCCCGAGGGCGATCCCGAAGCCGGCATGAAGAAGGGCCATATAGAATTCGAGCTGAAGGGCAACAAGCTCAACGGCCGCTGGCACCTGGTGCGGCTGAAGCCGCGGCGCGGCGAGAAGCGCGACAACTGGCTGCTGATCAAGTCGGACGACGCGGCCGCGCGCCGCAGCGGCGATATCCTCGAGGAGGCGCCGCAATCGGTGAAATCCGGCCTGACCATCGATGAGATCGGCAAGGACGGCAATGCCGATGTGTGGCATTCGAACGCCGCCGCCAGGAACAGATCCGCCAAGGGCGGTCGCGCGAAGAACCCCCCTCGCCCGGGCAGGCACACGGCGCTTCCCGATTTCGTGCCGCCCTGCCTGGCTACGCTGCAGACGGCGCCGCCGGCCGGGAATGAGTGGATTCACGAGGTCAAGTTCGACGGCTATCGCATCCAGGCGCATGTGTCGGACGGCGAGGCGAAATTGCTGACCCGCAAGGGGCTCGACTGGAGCGAGCGCTTCGGCAAGGCGATCGCCGATGCCCTCGGCTCGCTCGAATGCGACAACGCCATCCTTGACGGCGAGATTGTCGTGCTCGCCGACAATGGCATCAGCTCGTTTTCGGCCCTTCAGGCGGCGCTCTCGGGCGGCGACACCGAAAAGCTCATCTACTATGTGTTCGATCTCCTCTTTCTCGACGGGGAGGACATTTCCGGCGAGCCTCTGGCCGACCGCAAGGAGCGCCTGCGGCAACTGTTGAAGCCTCTCGGCGAGCAGGGCCCGGTGCGCTACAGCGAGCATTTCACGGAGCCGGGCAAGACGATGCTGGCGCATGCCTGCCGCATGGGCCTGGAAGGCGTGATCTCCAAGCGCCCCGACGCGCCCTACCATTCCGGCCGCGGGCACGACTGGATCAAATCCAAATGCACCCACCGGCAGGAATTCGTCATCGCCGGATATCTTCCTTCGGAAAAGACCGGACGCGGCCTGCGCTCGCTGATCGTTGGCTATTATGAGGGCGGCAAGTTGAGGACGGCCGGCCATGTCGGCACCGGATTTACGGCGAAATCAGGAGCCGACCTCAAGAAGAAGCTCGACCAGCGGAAGCGCAAGACCTCGCCGCTCACGGGAGCGGGCGC
>JBQCFH010000093.1:0-3696 GCA_051959385.1 Rhizobiaceae bacterium
GACCGAAAGATGAGCGAGGGGGGAGAAGTCTTTGGCACGGCGGCCGATGGCACCGCGGTGCGCCGCGTCCGCATCAAGGGCGGCGGCCTCTCGGCCGCCATCCTCACCTATGGGGCCGTGCTCCAGGATCTGCGCCTCGAAGGCCACGATGCGCCTCTGGTGCTGGGCTTCGATAAATTCGAGGACTATCTCGGCCATTCGCCCTATTTCGGGGCGGTGGTCGGCCGCTACGCCAACCGGCTGCGCGGCGGACGCTTCACTATCGACGGCGAGCGCTATCAGGCCGATACCAATTTCCTCGGCAAGCATTTGCTGCATGGCGGCTCGGCCGGGTCCGGCAAGCGGGTCTGGCGGCTCGGCGAACACGGCGCCGACTTCGTCACCCTCCATCTCACCGATCCCGACGGCTGGATGGGCTTTCCCGGTACGCTGCAGGTCGCGGCGACCTATCGGCTGAAGGCGGGCGGCATTCTCCAGCTTGATCTGGAAGCGACCACCGACAAGCCGACGCTCTGCAATTTCTCCCATCACTCCTATTTCAACCTCGACGACGGCGGCTCAGGCGACATCCTCGGTCATCGGCTGATGCTGAACGCCGGCGCCTATCTGCCGGTCGATGACGAATTGATCCCGACCGGCGTGGTGCAGCCGGTCGAGACTACGCCGTTCGACTTCCGCCAGGCGCGGCCGATCCGCCGGCCGGGCGACACGCTGGATTACGACCACAATTTCTGCCTGGCATCGCAGCGCGGGCCGCTCAGGCAGGCGGCCTGGGCGCAGGCGGCGCGATCCGGCGTCGAGATGGAATGCTGGACGACGGAGCCCGGCGTCCAGTTCTATGCCGGCCACAAGGTGGCGCGCGAGGTTCCCGGACTCGGCGGCCGCATGTACAAGGCCAATGCCGGCTTCTGCCTGGAAGGGCAGGTGTGGCCGGACGCGCCGAACCGTCCCTATTTCCCGCAGGCGCTGCTTAGGCCCGGCGAGATATCCCGCCAGGTGACGCAGTACCGGTTCAGGCTGGGATAAGAGAGTCTGGGCGGTGGCAAGTCTCCTGGGCTGTGCTAATATGTACACAGTTCAGCACAGGAGCTTTCGCAAATGGCCGCCAGTACGACCATGACCATCCGGGTCCGGCCGGACGTGAAGGAAAAGCTGGACCGGATTGCATCCGATACGCGGCGCAGCAAATCGTTCCTCGCAGGCGAGGCCGTTGCGGCTTATGTCGACCGCGAGCTTGAAATCATCGAAGGCATCAAGCGCGGCATGGCAGACGCCGAAGCCGGTCGGGTCGTGCCGCATGACGAGGCGATGGCGGAAATCTATGCCGTTATCGAGGCGGCGGAAGCAAAGCGCACGGGCAAAGGGTGAGGCGGCCGGTCACGTGGTCCCGCGAAGCGCTGGACGACATCAAGGAGCAGGTTGCTTTCATCGCTCAAGATAATCCGACCGCTGCGCGACGTGTCGCAGATCGCATCCGAGACGCCGGCAAGGCACTTGGTGAGATGGCGACGGGCCGGCCAGGCCGGGTAGCGGGCACCTACGAAAAGTCCGTCAGCCGCTTGCCTTACATCATTGCCTACAGACTGCGGCCGATCGCAGGCCGGGAAAGCGTCGTTATCCTGCGCGTGATCCATGCGGCCCGGAACTGGCCGGCCGAGGAATGGCCGAAATAGGTCATTCCGTCGAGGCCGACAAATCCTAAACGGGCCCATCCTTAAGCGGCCGGTCGCCGCGTTTTTCCAGATCGGCAAGCAGCGTCCGGATGGCCCATTGCACGGTGGTCGCAATGGCCTCGCCGTCCATCCCCCACTGGTCGCGCATCTCGCGCCAGGCGAAGCCGCTGCCGATGAATTGCAATGCGGCGACGGCATGGGTCCGGTCCGGCTCCGGCAGCGCCGCGGTCGCATCCGCGTAGAGCGCGCGATAGGCGGCAACCCGGTCCGGCGTGATGCTGTTGCGCATGGCGCGGCCCTCTGCGCTCGCCATCGCCACCGTCATGGCCGCTGCGCGTCGGTCGAACTGGCGATAGAGCCGCGGGATTCCGTTCGTCAGCCAGTCGCCGAGATCGGTCGGCAGCTTTCCCTGGCTGGAGAGCAGGGTCCAGATTTCCTTGCGCAGCGAAACCTGGTCGGGGAAATGCCTGTAGACCGTTCGGCGCGAAAGGCCGGCGCGGGCCGCGACATTGTCGTGGTTCAGTTTTTCGCCGTCCGCCAGCAATTCGAGCAGCGCCTGTCCGATGCGCTGGCGGTTGTCGCTTTGGATTTCTGCCTGGGTCATGAGACACTTATAAGATAGTGACACTTTTTGTGTCAAATCCGCTTGACACATTTTGTGCCATAACGCATAAGGCCGCCCTCACCACAAACTGGAGATGGGAAATGATCTTTCATGTATCGATCGACGCGGACGATCCGCGGCATGTTGCGGAAGTGCTGGCGGAGCTTTGGGGCGGCAAGGCCGTGCCTTTCGCGCCTGTCCTGAAGGGAAGCTGGGTGGCGCTTGCCGGCGACGACCGCAACACGACGGTGGAAATCTATCCGCGCGGGGCCGAGCTTTTCGAGACGGAGGGCGATGCCGACGCGCACGGCGTCATCGGTTCTCCCGACCGCCACTCGGCCACGCATTTCGCCATGGCGACCGCGTTGCCGGCGGAGAAGGTGTTCGAGATCGCCCGGCGCGAGGGCTGGCCGGCCAAGTACCGGAAGCGCGGCGGCGTCTTCGGTGTCATCGAACTGTGGGTCGAAGGCTGCCGCCTCATCGAGTTGCTGACCCCCGACATGCAGTGCGAATATACCGGCGCCGCCACAAGGGCGCTGCAGAGCGCGTTCGGGACCAGGATGGCGGCGCCGGCCGCCTGACAGCCTGGCCTTACCCGGCAAAGGCGGCGCGCAGCACCTCGAAGGGCGCCAGCGCGCCGCGCACCCGCACCACCGCCGAGGCGACCCGGTGGGCACGCGCCACCGCCGCCTCGGGTGCATCGCCGAGCAGGCGCGCGGCGAGATAGGAGCCGTTGAAGCTGTCGCCCGCGCCCGTCGTGTCGACGGGCTCCGTCGGTACGGCCGGGAACAGCCGGCCGATGCCGCCGCCGAACATCAGCGCCGGCGCGGCGCCGTCCTTCACCACGATCTCGCCCACGCCGGCCTCCTCGATGCGTCGCGCCGCCGCTTCCATCGAGGCGTCGCCGTAGAGCGCCTGCTCGTCCGGGAAGGTCGGCAGCGCGATATCGGATATCGCGAATGCCTGCGAAAAGCATAGCTGCGCCTCTTCTTCGGAGGGCCACAGCCGCGGCCGGTAGTTCGGGTCGAAGGCGATCAGCGTGCCGGCGCCTCGCGCCAATTCCAGCGCATCGAGCAATACGGCCCGAGCGGCAGGCGCGAGGATCGCAAGCGTGATGCCGGAAAAATAGACGAGCGTCCGCCCCGCGAGGCTCCCGGCCAGTGCGGCCGGATCGGCGGCAAGCAGCCTGGCCGCCGCATCCGAGCGCCAGTAGGTGAAGGAGCGTTCAGCCCCGGTCAGCGTGATGGCATAGAGACCGGGCCGCGCGCCGGCGATAACCGGGCTCATCGCCGTGCCGATGCCGTTCTCGGCCATGAATGCGCGCTGCGCCACCGAAAAAGGATCATCGCCAAAGGCGGTGACGTAGTCAGCCGTCGCCGTATCCGGCAGCAGCGCCCGCATCGTCCAGAGCGTGTTGAA
>JBQCFH010000094.1:0-3982 GCA_051959385.1 Rhizobiaceae bacterium
GTGCCCTGAATCTCGACGATGCCGCCCTTGCCGGTCATGACGAAATTGGCGTCCGTGCCGGCGGATGAATCCTCCTCGTAGTCAAGGTCGAGCACCGCCGCGCCGCCATGGATGCCGCAGGAGATCGCCGCGACATGGTCCTTCAGCACCTTCTGCACCGAGACCATCTGGCGTGCGGCCATCCATTGCAGGCAGTCGTTGAGCGCGACCCAGCCGCCGGTGATCGAGGCGGTACGCGTGCCGCCGTCGGCCTGCAGCACGTCGCAATCGACGGTGATCTGGACTTCGCCCAGCGCCTGCAGATCGACCACGGCACGCAAGCTGCGGCCGATCAGGCGCTGGATTTCCAGCGTACGGCCGCCCTGCTTGCCGGCCGCCGCCTCCCGGCGCATGCGCTCGCCGGTCGAGCGCGGCAGCATGCCGTATTCCGCCGTCACCCAGCCGCGCCCGGAATTGCGCATCCAGCCCGGCACCTTTTCCTCGAGGCTGGCTGTACACAGGACATGCGTGTCGCCGAACTTGACGAGACACGAGCCCTCGGCGTGCTTGGCCACGCCGCGCTCGAAGGAGATCGCGCGCATTTCGTCGTTCTGGCGCTTGGATGGACGCATGGAATAGGCTTCTCCGGAAAGGTGGTCCGCGGCTTGTAACGCCATGGGGAAGGGGACGCAAAGGAAAAGGCCGAGGTATCGGCCGCGATCCGTTGCGCTGCGATGCTGTCCCCTTATATTTCCGGATGGCCTCCGGAGGCGTTTTGCAGACATGACCAAGCCGCTGACCGACCAGAACCTGCAATTGCTCGACCCGCGCTCGCGCGACATTTTCCGGCTGATCGTGGACGCCTATCTGCGCGACGGCGAGCCGATGGGCTCGCGCAACCTTTCGCGCATGCTGCCGCAATCGCTGTCCCCGGCGACGGTGCGCAATGTCATGAGCGATCTCGAGCATCTCGGCCTCATCTATGCGCCGCACGTATCCGCCGGCCGCCTGCCGACGCAGAAGGGCCTGCGCTTCTTCGTCGACGCCTTCATGGAGATCGGCGACCTTTCCGAGGATGAAAGGCGGGTCATCGAGGCGCAGGTGAAGGCCTCGGGCAGCGGCGCTTCGCTGGAACATGTGCTGACGGAGGCCAGCCAGATGCTTTCCGGCCTGTCGCGCGGCGCCGGCCTCGTGCTCGCCACCAAGAACGAAGCGCCGCTCAAGCACATCGAATTCATCCAGCTCGAGCCGGAAAAGGCGCTCGCCGTGCTCGTCTCGCAGAACGGCGATGTCGAGAACCGGGTTATCGAGATCCCCGCCGGCATCACCGCCTCGCAGCTTCACGAGGCGGCGAATTTCCTGAACGCCCATATACGCGGCCGCACGCTGGCCGAGGCGCGCGCGGAGATCGAGCGGCTGAAGGAAGAGACGCGCACCGCACTCGACGCGCTTTCGCGCGAACTGGTCGAAAAGGGGCTCGCCGTTTGGGCCGGCCGCGAAGGCGACCTTCCGGCAAGGCTGATCGTGCGGGGCCACGGCAATCTTCTCGAAAACGTCACCGCCCAGGCCGACATCGAGCTTCTGCGCCATCTTTTCGAGGACCTGGAGACCAAGGAAGGGCTGATCCAGCTTCTTGACCTTGCCGAGGAGGGCTCGGGCGTGCGGATTTTCATCGGTTCGGAGAACAAGCTCTTCTCGCTGTCGGGTTCGTCGCTCGTCGTCGCGCCCTATCGCGACAAGGATGCGCGTGTCGTCGGCGCGCTCGGCGTCATCGGCCCGACCAGGCTCAATTACGCCCGCATCGTTCCGATGGTCGACTATACGGCCCAGTTGATCAGCCGCATGCTGGGCTGAGCGCGAGGAGTGCAGCAATGTTCGGATTGATCGGCAAGATGCGCGCGCAGCCGGGCAGACGCGGCGAATTGATGGAAATCCTGCTTGCCGCCACGGGTTCGATGCCGGGATGTTTGAGCTATGTCGTGGCCGAGGATGCCGCCGACGCGGATGTGATCTGGATTACCGAGGGGTGGGAGGACGAAGCAAGCCACAAGGCGTCGCTGTCCTTGCCGGCAGTCCAGGCCGCGATCGGCCGGGCAAGGCCGATGATCGTCGGCTTCGATTCGCAAACGCGTACCCGCCCGGCGGGGGGCTTCGGTCTGCCAAGCTGACGCCCTGCGGGGAATCTTCGGCCCCTTGATTTTCGAGGCTCGAACCTCGATATCGGGCGCAACCCCCGACCCTGGAAAAAATGGTAGGAAAATGAGCAAGAAGCCCGGAACCGCGGACGCGCAGGAGGTCGAGCCGAACATGGCGGCCGGTGACGTCGAGGCCTCCGCCGATGCGAGAGAGGACAGTCCCTATCAGGCCGATCATGAGGCCTTCATGCGGCTGGCCAAGGAGAATGAGGAACTCAAGGACCGCGCCTTGCGGCTTGCGGCCGACATGGAGAATTTGCGCCGCCGTACCGCCCGAGACGTGCACGACGCGCGCAACTATGCGATCGCCAATTTCGCTCGCGACATGCTCGGCGTGTCGGACAATCTGAAGCGCGCGCTCGAGGCCATTCCCGCCGAGGCAAAGGCCTCCGGCGATCCGGGCTTCAAGGCGCTGATCGACGGCGTCGAGATGACCGAGCGCGGCATGCTGAGCGCGCTCGAGCGCCACGGCGTCAAGAAGCTCGAGCCGCAGGGCGAGAAGTTCGACCCGAATTTCCATCAGGCCATGTTCGAGGTCCCGAACGCGGAAGTGCCGGCCAACACCGTGGTCCAGGTCGTGCAGACCGGCTACGTTATCGGCGACCGCGTGCTCCGCCCGGCGATGGTCGGCGTCTCCAGGGGCGGGCCGAAGCAGGCCGCGCCTGAGCCCGCCGCCGAACCCGGACCGCCCGACGCGCAGGCCGAAAGGGACGCGTGAAATCGATCTTCAGGCTCGGCTGAGGGGGTAGCTTCCAGCCTGTCAGCCCGGATGGGTGGCAGGAGCAAGGACGCCAGTCTTCCGCCGCAACCAGCCTTCCGCTATCTCAAGAGCGGAGGGCCTTCATGAACCCGATCCTTTTGCTGGACTACGCCGGTGTCGCGGTTTTCGCCGCCACCGGCGCGCTGGCCGCCTCGCGCAAACAGCTCGACATCATCGGCTTCCTGTTCCTTGCCGCGGTCACCGGGACCGGCGGCGGCACGCTGCGCGACGTCCTGCTCGGGCATCTGCCCGTCTTCTGGGTGGCGAACCCGGCCTATATGCTCGTCTGCGCCGCCATCGGCGTCATCGTCTTCTTCACCGCGCATCTGGTGGAATCGCGCTACCGCCTGCTTCTCTGGCTGGATGCCGTAGGTTTGGCTTCCTATGCGGCGATGGGCGCGGCCAAGGGCCTTGCGGCGACCGGCTCTCCGGTCATCGCGATCATCATGGGCGTGCTGACGGCGACTTTCGGCGGCATATTGCGCGACCTTCTGGCGGGCGAGCCCTCGGTGCTGCTGCGGCCGGAGATCTACGTGACCGCCGCACTGGCCGGCGCGGCCGTGTTCACGATCGCGACGCTCGCGGGAGCATCGACGCTCGTCGCGGCCGCGCTTGCCTTCTCCGCCGCCTTCCTGGTGCGCGGCGGCGCGCTGCGTTTCGGCTGGACCTTCCCGGCCTATCGCTCCCGGCCCGGGCGCCGGCCTGAAGATATTCCCTGAAATCGCCACATCGGCGAGCTAGTCGGAACGCATGTGGCGGAGATGTCACAGGGCGTGGCCGGTATTCGAAGGCGACCGAAAAAAACGGGAACGTTCCCTACGGTCGCCTGTTTCTTGGCTATCGCTCGGCCGGTCAAGGACGGCGGGGCAGGGAATGAAGGAGTTCGCCACATGAAGAAGATACTCTACGCAGCCGTCGCCGCGCTCGCGGTTTCGGCAGCCGCCGCGACCGCCGCGCGCGCCGCCGACGTCATTACCGAGCAGCCGCCGGCTCCGGCCGCGCAGGTCGTCACCCCCGTCTTCAGCTGGACGGGCGTCTATCTCGGCGC
>JBQCFH010000095.1:0-11965 GCA_051959385.1 Rhizobiaceae bacterium
ACCCCGGAAGGTCTGGAGATGATCGAGACCGAGGCGGCGGCATTGCGCGAACAGCTTGCGAAAGCCGAGGCGGACGGGGACCGCGAGAGGATCGCGCTGATCTCGCGCGACCTGCGCTACTGGTCGGCGCGCCGCGAGTGCGCGGAGATCTCCGTGCCGGATCCCGAGAGCGATGTCGTCCGCTTCGGCATGAGCGTCACGATCGAGTCGGAGGACGGCACCTCGCATCGCTGGAAGATCGTCGGCGAGGACGAGGCCGACGCGGCAAAGGGCAAGATCTCGCACGTCTCGCCGATGGCGATCGCGCTTTTCGGCAAGGGCGTGGGCGACCTTGCGACGGTGAACGGCAAGGAATGGGAGATCACGGCGCTGAGCGCGGGCGGGTAGACTCCCAACACAGGGCGCGGTGTCATTCCCTGGCGAGCGGTTCGGTGTGGTCACGGAAGAAGGTGGCTGCTCCCTCTTCGCCGATCTCGCCGGCTGCAAGCGCCATAACGAAAGTGTAGACGGTCCCTTCGTCGGCCGTAAGCCTGAATCCGTTGAGAAGCAGGAATGCGCCTGCGGCGACAATGGCGGTTCGCTTATTGCCGTCTACGAAAGCGTGGTTTCGGGCTATGCCGAAAGCATATGCTGCGGCGAGTTCAGCGGCATCCGGGTTGCCGTACGCAGTCTTGTTTTCCGCCCGAGCGAGGGCGGATTCCAATGCATTTTCATCACGAAGACCGAAAGTGCCCCCATGCCGGCGCAGTTGCTCCGCGTGCAGTGCCTCGACGGCAGCACGGATGAGAAACTCCCAATTCATTCGGCAAGCTTTTGCAGGGCAACCTTATATTTGTCCATGACTTCACGCGCGGCCTTCATCTGACGTTCAAATTTGTCATCTGTCGGCCTGAGGGAAAAGCCGTCGCTCGTCTCGATCATTTCAAGCTTGTCGCCTTCCTTCAGGTGGAGCCGAGCTAAAGCGTCCTTAGGGATGATGATTCCCTCCGAATTGCCGATCCTGCGCACGACGACGTTCATGCCTGCTCTCCTTGCAAGTTATAACGTCGTATATAACGCAAGGGGGACGCCGTTGCAACGACGATTATAACCCTCTCACAACCACCCCTTCCGGCGGAAATAGACCAGCGGCAGGACGGCCGACAGCACCATCAGCCCGAGCGCCCAGGGATAGCCGCCCAGCCAGGAAAGCTCCGGCATGTGATGGAAGTTCATGCCGTAGATCGACGCCACCAGGGTAGGGGGCATGAACACCACGGCCGCGACGGAAAATATCTTGATGATGGCGTTTTGCTCGACCGATACGAGCCCCACCACCGTGTCGAGCAGGAAGGTAATCTTGTTGGAGAGGAACCCGACATAGTCGTTGAGCGATTGCGTGTCGCGCTCGAGCGATTTCATCCAGGCGCGGCTTTCCTTGCTGGCCTTCCCGTTGATTGCGCCGGCCGAAAGGTAGACGAGCATGCGGTTGACGCCGGCGAGGCTCTCGCGGACCTTGGAGAGGAACGCGCCTTCCTTGCCGATGCTGCGCAGCGCCTCGCGAAAGGCAGGCGTGCCCATCGGCCGCCCGCCGGGCTCCGTGCTGAACAGCATGGCGGATGTGTCGTCGAGCCCGCTTGCCACGTTCTCCAATATGTCGGCGATGCGGTCCGTGATCGCTTCGATCAGGCCGAGGAAGAGCCAGTTGGCGTCGCATTTCGGAGCGATGATGCCGTTCCCCGGCTTGGCGATCCGCGCTTCGAACTGGGCGAAGGCCTTGGGGCTCGTATAGCGCAGCGTCACCAGGCGGTTGCCGGCAAGAATGAAGGTGATCGGCGAAATGCCGGGCGACCCGACATGGGAGGAATGCAGGACGGACGCGGTCATGAACTGGATGCCGTTTTCCGTGTAGAAACGGCTCGATTCCTCGATCTCGCGCATTTCCTCGCGGTTGGGAATGCCGACGCCAAGCAGCCGCTCGACCGCGTGCTCCTCTTCGCTGGTGGGCGTGTTGAGGTCGATCCAGGCGACGCCGTCCGGCACGCCCTTGTCCAGGTCGATAATGGCGGGGAGCAGGCACTCGCCTTCTCTCAGATATGCCGTCAGCATCGCCGCCTCCGCCTCGCTTTGCTGTGTCTGGATACTCCCGGAGCGCGGCGGAAGTCTATGCCTGGAGGCCGCTTCAGGTGCCGTGCCGGCGGACAGGGCTGGCGGCCGCCAGAAGCGCGTCGACCAGGCTTTCGGCCGCTTCCGGGATCACCGTGCCGGGCGGGAAGATGGCGTCGGCGCCGGCCTTGCGCACCGCATCGAAATCATCCGGCGGGATGACGCCGCCGGCGACGATCATGATGTCGCCACGGCCAAGCCTTGCAAGCGCGTCCCTTAGCTCCGGTATCAGGGTCAGGTGCCCGGCCGCGAGCGACGAGGCGCCGACGATGTGGACGTCGTTTTCCGCCGCCAGTTTCGCGATCTCCTCCGGCGTCTGGAACATCGCGCCGACCGTCACCTCGAAGCCGAGATCGGCAAACGCGCTGGCGATCACCTTCTGCCCGCGATCATGGCCGTCCTGGCCCATTTTCGCCACCAGGATGCGCGGGTTCGTTCCCGTCAGCCGGTTGAAGCGCTCCACCTTGCCGAGCACGCGGTCGACGACGGCGTTCTCGCCGATCTCCTTGCGATAGACGCCGGAGATGGTGCGGATTTCCGCCACGTGCCGGCCGAATGCCTTCTCCAGCGCAAGCGAGATTTCGCCGACGGTCGCCTTGGCGCGCGCGGCCTTCACGGCAAGCTCGAGGAGGTTGCCTTGTCCGCTTTTTGCGGCCTGCGTCAGCGCGCCGAGCGAACTCTCGACCGCCGCCACGTCGCGCGTTCCCTTGAGCTGCTGCAGCTTGGCCAGTTGGCGTGCGCGGACCTCGGCATTGTCGACCTTCAGGACATCTACTTCGATGTCCTGCTCCGGCCGGTACGTATTGACGCCGACGACGATCTGCTCGCCGGAATCAATGCGGGCCTGTGTCCGCGCCGCCGCTTCCTCGATCCTGAGCTTGGGCACGCCCTTTTCGATGGCCGCCGCCATGCCGCCGAGCGTCTCTACCTCTTCGATGTGGGAAAGCGCGCGCGCGGCGAGGTCATGGGTCAGCCGCTCGACATAGAACGACCCGCCCCATGGATCGATGATCCGCGTCGTGCCGGATTCCTTCTGCAGCAAGAGTTGCGTGTTGCGCGCGATCCGCGCCGAATGGTCGGTCGGCAGCGCCAGCGCCTCGTCGAAGGAGTTGGTATGCAGCGACTGCGTATGGCCCTGGGTCGCGGCCATCGCCTCGATCATGGTGCGCATGATGTTGTTGTAGGGGTCCTGCGCGGTCAGCGACCAGCCTGAGGTCTGGCAGTGCGCCCTCAACGACAGCGAGCGCGGGTCCTTCGGCGCGAAGTTCTTCTGCATCAGCACCGCCCAGATCAGCCGTGCGGCGCGCAGCTTCGCCACCTCCATGAAGAAATTCATGCCGGCGTTCCAGAAGAAGGAGAGCCTCGGCGCGAATCGGTCGACATCCAGCCCTGCCGCCACGCCTGCGCGCACATATTCGATGCCGTCGGCGATGGTGTAGGCGAGTTCGAGGTCGACCGTCGCTCCCGCTTCCTGGATATGATAGCCGGAGATCGAGATCGAATTGAACTTCGGCATGTGCTCGGAGGTGTAGGCGAAGATGTCCGAGATGATCCGCATCGAGGGCTTCGGCGGGTAGATGTAGGTGTTGCGGACCATGAACTCCTTGAGGATGTCGTTCTGTATGGTCCCGGCGAGGTCCTTCTGCGCCACGCCCTGTTCCTCGCCGGCGACGATGTAGAGCGCCATGATCGGCAGCACCGCGCCGTTCATGGTCATCGAGACCGTCATCTGGTCGAGTGGAATGCCGTCGAAGAGCTGCCGCATGTCGAGGATGGAATCGATCGCGACGCCCGCCATGCCGACATCGCCCGCGACGCGCGGATGATCGCTGTCATAGCCGCGATGGGTGGCGAGGTCGAAGGCGATCGACAGGCCCTTCTGGCCCGCGGCCAAATTGCGCCGGTAGAAGGCGTTCGATTCCTCGGCCGTGGAGAAGCCGGCATATTGCCGGATCGTCCACTGCTGCTGGACATACATGGTAGGGTAGGGGCCGCGCAGGTATGGCGCCGCGCCCGGATAGGTGTCGAGATAGGGCAGGCCGGCGAGATCCCGTTCGCGATAGCTGCGGCGGACGGCGATCCCTTCCGGAGTCGCCCTCTTGTCGCGAGGGGGCAAATTCGGCTGCGCCTCGGGCTCGCTCCAGTCGAGCCCGGAAAAGTCCGGGATCACGCGTTGCTTCCCATCATCTGGTCGAGCCGCATGGCCGGCAGGCGCTCGCAGAGCACGCTGCCGTCTTCGGGCATCGGCCGCCGGTCCGCGTCGAGTGTGGACACGGCGCGTTCCTCGCGCGCCGGATAGATGGTCGTGCCGAGGATGGCCCGCTCGCCCTCGCGGAATTTGGTCGCCCGCTCCTCGCGGGCGGCCTTCACCCGCTCCTGGAAATGGCCCTTCGACAGGCTGGCCAGCACGCCGCCTTCCGTTTCGATGCGGCGGAACTCGTCCCAGGCCTTTTCGCACAACGAGCCGGTGAGGGCCTCGATCGCGCCGGAGCCGGCGGCCGGATCGGCGACGAAGTCGAGATGGCTTTCGCCGGCGATGATGAGCTGCGTGTTGCGCGCGATGCGGCGCGCGAAAGCATCGGGGAGGCCGTGCGCCAGCGTGTGCGGCAGCACCGAGATCGTATCGGCCCCGCCGACGCCGGCGGAAAATGCCGCAATCGTGTTGCGCAGTATATTGGTCTCGGCGTCGCGCTTCGTCAGCATGCGGAAGGAGGTTTCGGCGTGGATGCTCGCCTGCGAGGGCGCTATCGAGCAGGCCTCCTGGGCCGCGACCCAGAGCTTGCGCAGCGCCCGGATCTTGGCGATCGACATGAACTGGTCCTGGTCCACGCTCGTCGCGAAGCCGATATGCGGCGCCGCATAGACGAGCGGCTGCCGCGCCTCCTCGAACATCCGCAGGTGCCAGACCGCGGCGGCGAGCATCGCGCCGAGTTCCTGCGCCTCGGTCGCCCCGGCATTGTGATAGACGCGGCCGTCCGCCTCGAGCAGCACCGCCGGCACGCCCATGGCGAAGAAATGCGCGAGCGATTGCGGCATCGATGCCTTGAGCGCCTCGATCGACATGCGCAGCCGCCCCGTGCCGACGAAATTCGCGGCCGGGTCGATGCCGAAGGAAAGGCTGAGCTTGGCCGGATCGGCCCGGCGCTGCGTCAGAAGCTCCACCAGCCAGTCGACCGAGAGCCGGCTCGACGGATGCACGTCAATCCTCAGATGCGTCTCGTCGAGCGGTATGTCTTCAAGCGTCCGCGACAGGGCCTCGGCCGTTCCGGGCAAACCGTAGCCGAAGGCATTGGGCGCGCCCTCGAAGATGATCGCGAGCCCGGTTGCGCCGTTCTCGATGTCGTCGAGCGCCTGCGCATTGGCCCTTGCGGGATCGGTGTCGTCCACGCGCTGCACGATCGACCAGCATTTGCGCGGATCGACGCGGCCGGACGGACTCGCATTGCGTGCGCGCTCGTAGAGCGGATCGATGCGGATCTGGTCATCCGTATAGGAAAGCAGCGACTTGTCGAAATCGGCGCCCCGAAGCGCCTTGGCCACGAGAGCCAGCCAGCCGCTCCGGTCAGTCGTCGTCAGACGGGTCGCTCTGATGACGTCCGAATCCATGGAGCCTCCCTTTCGACTATCGACAGACCGTTGATTTTAGGGTGCGCAGCCACGCACGGCAATGCATCATTCTGGCTAACGGCTGATTGTGCCAGATGTCAAACCTGGGACGGGCATCGTGACGCAGCCGAGCCGTTACGATAGGGATGCAGGCGGGCCGTTGCCCTTCCACGCAGAACCTGGAGATACAGCCAGATGACGGACGAGAAAAGCATCTTCCTGGGAGCGAGCCGCAAGCCGGACGACAGCTATCAGAAGCCGGAGCAACTGCTTTTGCGCTACGGCAACCGCCACGGCCTGGTGACCGGCGCGACGGGCACCGGCAAGACGGTGACCTTGCAGGTCCTCGCCGAAGGCTTTTCCAATTCCGGCGTGCCGGTCTTCTGCGCCGATATTAAGGGCGACCTTTCGGGCATCGCCATGAAGGGCGAGCCGAAGGATTTCCTCACGGAGCGCGCCAGGCAGGTGAAGCTCGATCCCTACGGGTTCGAAGAATTTCCGGTGATCTTCTGGGACCTCTTCGGCAAGCAGGGCCACCCGATCCGGGCGACGATCTCGGAAATGGGGCCGCTGCTGCTCTCGCGCCTGATGGACCTTTCCGAGGCGCAGGAAGGCGTCATGAACATCGCCTTCAAGATCGCCGACGAGGAAGGGCTGCTGCTCCTCGACATGAAGGATCTGCAGGCGCTGCTCGCCAACATTGCCGAGCGGGCGGACGAGATCGGCGCGAAATACGGCAACGTCACCAAGGCATCCGTCGGCGCCATTCAGCGCACGCTCCTGATCCTCGACCAGCAGGGCGCGTCGCACTTCTTCGGCGAGCCGGCGCTCAGGATCGGCGATTTGATGCGCACGACGCCGGACGGACGCGGCGCCATCAACGTGCTCGCGGCCGATAAGCTGATGATGAACCCGCGGCTCTACGCCACCTTCCTGCTCTGGCTCCTTTCGGAGCTCTTCGAGGAACTGCCCGAGGTCGGCGATCCGGACAAGCCGAAACTGGTCTTTTTCTTCGACGAAGCGCACCTCCTTTTCGACGACGCGCCGAAGATCGTCATCGACCGCGTCGAGCAGGTCGTGCGCCTGATCCGCTCGAAGGGCGTCGGCGTCTATTTCGTCACGCAGAACCCGCTCGACGTTCCCGATACCGTGCTGGCGCAGCTCGGCAACCGCATCCAGCATGCGCTCCGCGCCTATACGCCGCGCGAGCAGAAGGCGGTGCAGACGGCCGCCGAGACGTTCCGGCCCAACCCCGACTTCGATTGCGCCAGGGTCATCACCCAGCTCGGCGTCGGCGAGGCGCTCGTCTCGACGCTCGGCGAGAAGGCCGTCCCCTCGGTCGTCCAGCGGACGTTGATCCGCCCGCCGTCCTCGCGCATCGGCCCGATTACCGACGCCGAGCGCAAGAAGGTGATGGATGAAAGCCCGGTTTCCGGCCAGTACGACAAGGCCGTCGACCGCGAATCCGCCTTCGAGATGCTGCAGAAGAAGGCGAATGACGCTGCCGACGCCGCCGGACAATCCGCTGGCACGCCGCGCGGCGGCGAAGCATCCGGCGGTTCCGTCTGGGGAGAGGTCGGCGACATCCTGGTCGGCACCGGCGGCGGCCGGCGCCAGTCCGTCGCCGAAGCGGCCGTGAAGTCGGTCGTCCGCTCCGTCGGCTCCTCGCTCGGCAGGGCGCTGGTGCGCGGCATACTGGGCGGCCTGACGCGGAGGCGATAGGCGGTCGAGACTTACGCCGGCGCTTGTGGTCCCAGTTCCACTAGCGCTTGCTCGACAACCCCTCGCGGGATCATGGTCATATGCCTGGGGGCAAAGTCGAGCTGCGACAAATACGCCCGTAACAACTGCGCCACCGTTCTTGCCTGGGCCAGGTCGCGCGCCTTCTTCAGCGGATCCCGGTCGATTCGGGACGAAATCCAATGCTTGTGCACGGCAAAGGCGCGGGGATCGACCGTCACGATCCGCAACGGAAATCCCGTTTCGTCGAGCGCTATCTGTTCGAAAGACGGCGCGTTCTCGAGCCAGATCAAACCTTCGATGGAGGCCGCTTCTATGTCTTCGCTGTCCTGCTCTGCAGCAGACGTCCGTTTCCACGGCGGATTCCGTATCGGCGCGATGAGGTCGACAAGGTAACCATCGTCATTTGCAGCTCTGTAACGTTGTCGCGTGCGCTTGAATGACCGATCGGCTGCCTGGAGGATGCCGAGGACGCTTGATTGGCTGATCTCCCGGTCGGCCAGCAATCGTAGCCGCGCACGGGCGTCATAGAGCAAGTCGATGTCGCCCGTGGCGGTGATCCCCGGGTCGATGAGCACGCCGCACGCTGCTTCATAAGCATAAAGCGCGTTGGTTCCCACGACCCTCAGCCCATGGCCAAGAGGCAATCTTCTATCAAATGCCCTGAGGATGCGTGCGGTCGTCAGCGGTACGCGTCCGAGGCCCAGCGCGCGATTGATGGCTGCCTGGCGGGTCAACGCACTGTCGAGCCGTTTTCGTTCGGCCTGCGCTGCCTCGCGATCCGTTTCGAATTTCTTCTTCATCGCCTCCGTCTTGGAATCGCGACGGCCGAGCGATGTCTGGCGCCGGCTGCCATGCTCGTCATAGTAGGAGCGCAGCAGATATTCCTTTCCCTGCACCTCGCCCCAGATCATCGATCCGCGATAGCTACGCTCGCGCCGTGACGCTTCCAGCCATGCCTGGAATCGCTGCCGCGTATTGACCGTTTCGCGGCGCTGGTCGTTGTCGATTTCGACAAAGTCGGGCATGGTATTTCAACAGTTTGGAGGAAAATTCACCTCAACTGTTGAAATACCAAAAAAGCGCGGCGGAATCAATGGTTTCAACACTTCCGCCGAATCATCAGCGGAAGTGTTGAAATCCCCCTATACCACCAGCACGGGCGTCTTGATCGGCACGCGGTTGTAGAGGTCGATGATGTCCTGGTTGATCAGCCGGACGCAGCCGGACGAGACCGCCTTGCCGATCGACCACCATTCCGGCGAGCCGTGCAGCCGGTAGAGCGTGTCGACATTTCCCTGGAAGAGGTAGAGGGCGCGAGCGCCGAGCGGATTGTCGAGGCCGGGCGACATGCCGCCATTCTCCGCGCTGTATTTCGCCAGTTCCGGCTGGCGCGCGATCATGTCGTCCGGCGGTGTCCATTTCGGCCATTTCTGCTTCCACTGGACGTGGGCATGGCCATGCCAGGCGAAGCCTTCCCTTCCGATGCCGACGCCGTAGCGAAGAGCCCGTCCTCCTTCCATGATGAGGTAGAGGAACCGGGTCGGCGTATGGACGACGACGGTCCCCGGCCGCTCGCCGGTCGGATCGTCGACGATCTGCCGGTAATATTGCGGATCGATCTTCTGGTAGGGGATGGCCGGCAGCATAATCCCTTCGTCTTCCGTCGCGGCGTACATCACCGCCGGATCGCCGGTGCCGCCGGGCTCGGCTCCGTAAGGCGGGAAGCCGCCCGTATTCTCCACGACCACCGGCGGCGGCGTGCTGACGCACGCCGTCAGGCCAGCCGAGGCCGCGCCCATTGCGGCCATGCCTAGAAAGCGCCTGCGGGTCAGCGCGCCGTTGAGAAGTCCGTTGCCTGTCATGCTTCCGCCCTGTTTCTAAACCCGTTCGCCCCGCTCACCTCCGATCGCGGATAAGAGAGCGAAATGCGGCCGGAAATGGACCGGCGGTTCTCAAACGGACGAACGCCGCGATTCGTTGCATCGCAGCAACGTCTCGCCGCTAGAGGCTTGTCAGGCTGAGGCTGTCAGCCTGTCGAGGCTCGGCAGGATCACCTTCGGCGCGTGGTCCTTGTATTCGTCCGGCTGGTTGGTTCGATTGATCCAGACGGTGCGGAAACCGAATCTGGTCGCCCCGGCAATGTCCCAGCGGTTGGACGACTGGAAGGAGACGGCGTCCGGATAGAGCCGCCAAGCCGTGGTGACGAGCTCATAGGTCGACTGGTCAGTCTTGAAGCGGCGGATCGGGTCGACGGAAAAGACATCGTCGAGGATGGTGTCGAGCGCCGCCTTGCGAACCGCCGTTTCCAGCATCTCCGGCGAGCCGTTGGAAAGGATCGCTATGCGCGCACCCTCGGCCTTCAGCGCCTTCAGTACCGCCGGCACCTCCGGATAGCAGTCGAGGTCGCGATAAGCATCGAGCAGCTTCGGCTTCAGGGCGGGGTCGGCGGAAGGATATTTGGCGAAGGCGAAGTCGAGCGCCTGTTCGGTGAGTTGCCAGAAATCCAGATAGGAACCCATCAGGGTGCGGACCCAGGAATATTCGATCTGCTTAAGCCGCCACAGTTCGGAAATGGCCTGCCCGTCCGGGCCGACCTCGCTGGCATGTCGGCGCACGGCGGCATGGACGTCGAACAAAGTTCCATACGC
The DNA here is from genome assembly GCA_051959385.1 of Rhizobiaceae bacterium. Lineage (GTDB taxonomy): Bacteria > Pseudomonadota > Alphaproteobacteria > Rhizobiales > Rhizobiaceae > Mesorhizobium_L. The sequence goes on from JBQCFH010000095.1 coordinate 10,143, forward strand.
GTCGAAGACGAAGGCTGAATAGCGCATACGACCCCCGGAAGAATTTGCCATGCGACCTTAGCGTTTTAGCGGGCGTCACGCGATACGCATCTGGACCACGATTTGTTGTTCCATGACGATTGACGATCGCGGCCAAAGTCTCTTCCATGGCTCGACAAGCCGAGTTTTGGGATTGAACGCGAATGAAAGTGGATACCACCGCCCAGACGACTACCTGGACATATGTCGATGGAGACTGGCACGAGGGCAACGTGCCGCTCGTCGGGCCGCGCAGCCATGTCATGTGGCTTGCCTCGAGCGTTTTCGATGGAGCCCGCTGGTTCGAGGGCGTCGCGCCCGATCTCGATCGCCATGCCGCGCGTGTGAACGATTCCGCCCTGGCGCTCGGGCTGAAGCCGACGATGGCGGCCGAAGAGATCGTCGGCCTCACCTGGGAGGGATTGAAGAAATTCGACGGCAGGACCGCCGTCTACATCCGTCCGATGTATTGGGCCGAGCATGGCGGCTATATGGGCGTTCCGGCCGATCCGGAATCGACGCGCTTCTGCCTATGCCTCTATGAGGCGCCGATGATGGAGCCGTCCGGTTTCTCGGTGACGGTGTCGCCGTTCCGCCGGCCGACGATCGAAACCATGCCGACTAACGCCAAGGCCGGCTGCCTCTATCCGAACAACGGCCGCGCCATCATGGAGGCCAAGCGCCGCGGCTTCGAAAACGCGCTGGTGCTCGATATGCTCGGCAACGTCGCCGAGACCGGCTCGTCCAACATCTTCATGGTCAAGGACGGCCATGTTTTCACGCCGGCGCCGAACGGCACGTTCCTCTCGGGCATCACCCGCTCGCGCACGATCTCGCTGCTTGCCGATTACGGGTTCCGCACCGTCGAGAAGACGCTCACCGTCCAGGATTTCATGCAGGCGGACGAGATTTTCTCGACCGGCAACCATTCCAAGGTGGTGCCGATCACGCGCATCGAGGATCGCGATCTCCAGCCCGGACCGGTCGCCAAGAAGGCGCGCGAACTCTACTGGGAATGGGCCCATTCGACAGCCGCCGGGTGAGCGGCTAAAAGGAGCCCGACGCCCGCCCACGGGCTTGCCCGGGGCAGGGGCGAACCTATCTTGTCCGTAACTTTGATCACGAAATGAGGGAGACCGACCATGGCTTTTGAATTGCCGCCGCTGCCGTACGACTATGAGGCGCTTCAGCCCTACATGTCGAAGGAGACGCTGGAATATCACCACGACAAGCACCACAAGGCCTATGTCGATAACGGCAACAAGCTGGCTGCCGAGGCGGGCATGGACAATCTGTCGCTCGAAGAGGTGGTGAAGCAGTCCTTCGGCAAGAACCCCGGTCTCTTCAACAACGCCGCGCAGCACTACAACCACACCCATTTCTGGCCGTGGATGAAGAAGGGCGGCGGCGGCAAGAACCTGCCCGGCGCCTTGCAGAAGGCCATCGACAGCGATCTCGGCGGCTATGACAAGTTCCGCGCCGATTTCATCAATGCCGGCGCGACGCAGTTCGGTTCGGGCTGGGCCTGGCTTTCGCTGAAGAATGGCAAGCTCGAGATTTCAAAGACGCCGAACGGGGAGAACCCGCTCGTGCATGGCGGGACGCCGATCCTCGGCGTCGATGTCTGGGAGCATTCCTATTACATCGACTACCGCAACGCCCGCCCGAAATACCTGGAAGCCTTCGTCGACAATCTGATCAACTGGGATTACGTCCTGGAACTCTACGAAAAGGCTTCCTGAGCCCGCTCCCGAGACCCCGGCCTGGTCCGGGGTCTTTTTTGTTGACGGACCGTCACCATGCGG
>JBQCFH010000096.1:0-10615 GCA_051959385.1 Rhizobiaceae bacterium
CTGAACGAAGGGTCGCGCGAGGACGCCGCGCGCGCCATCGCCGCGCTGCCGTTCGAGCGCGCGGTCGAGGTCTTCGATCAGCCCGGCCTCGATGCGCCGGGCGCATTGATCGCCGGACTGCCTGAAGGGAAGGCAGCCGCCATCCTCTCCGCCATGTCGTCCGACCGGGCCGCCGAGGTGTTCCGCGATCTCGATCCCTCGTTACGCGACACGCTGCTGGAAGCGGTGGACGCCGACGCAAGGCAGGCCGTGTTCCGCATCCTCGGCTATCCGGAGAACAGCGCCGGCGCGATCATGACGACGGAATTCGTCAGCGTCCCGTCGGACTGGACGGTCGAGCGCACGCTCGATCACATCCGCAAGGTCGAGCGCACCCGCGAGACCGTCTATGCGATCTACGTCACCGATCCGAAAAGCCGCAAGCTGGTGCGCTCGGTCGGACTGCGCCGCCTGGTGGTGAGTGATCCGGGAAGCCGCATCATCGACATTGCCCAAAGGACGAAGCCGATCACGGTCAGCCCATTCGCGCACCGTGAGCGGGTGGCCCAGCTTATTTCCAAGTATGACCTGCTGGCCGTGCCGGTGGTGGAAAACGGGCGGGTCATCGGCATCGTGACGGTGGACGACATCATTGACGCGATCCTCGAAGAGACGACGGAGGACGTGCAGAAGTTCGGCGGCGTCGAGGCGCTGGACGAGCCTTACATGAAGATCGGCTTCACCGGGATGATCCGCAAGCGCATGGGCTGGCTGCTCGTGCTGTTTCTGAGCGAGATGCTGACCGCGACCGCCATGCAGGGCTACCAGACGGAACTGGAGAAGGCGGTCGTGCTCACGCTCTTCATCCCGCTCATCATGAGCTCCGGCGGCAATTCGGGCTCGCAGGCGACCTCGCTCATCGTCCGCGCCATGGCGCTCAGGGAAATCGGCCTAACCGACTGGTGGCGCATTGCGGCGCGCGAGATACCGACCGGGCTGGTGCTCGGCGCGGCGCTCGGCGTGGTCGCGGTCTGCCGCATCGTCGCATGGCAGTATCTCGGCCTGTACGATTACGGCGCCTACTGGCCGCTGGTCGCGCTCACGGTCGGAGCGGCGCTGGTCGGGATCGTCACCTTCGGCACGCTCGCCGGCTCCATGCTGCCCTTCCTGCTGAAGGCGCTGAGGTTCGATCCGGCAAGCGCGTCGGCGCCTTTCGTCGCGACGCTGGTCGACGTCACGGGACTGGTGATCTACTTCTCGGTGGCGCTTCTCATACTGCGCGGAACCATGCTGTGACGCCGCGCGTCCGAGCGCGTCAGCCGACGCGCTCGCCGTTTTTGATCCTGTAGGTCGGCTTGTACATCGTGACGAGTTCCTCCGCCGCCGTCGGATGCAGCGCCATGGTGCGGTCGAAATCGTCCTTGGTCAGCCCTGCCTTGACAGAAATGCCGAGAAGCTGCGCCATCTCGCCCGCATCCGGCCCCAATATATGGGCGCCGAGGACGCGGCGGCTCTTCGCGTCGACGACGAGCTTCATCAGCATCTTCTCGCGCCGGTCCGGCAGGATGTTGCGCATCGGCCGGAAGGAGGCGCGGTAGACTTCAAGCTCCTCGAACCGCTTTTCCGCCTCATCCTCGGAAAGCCCGACCGTGCCGATCTCCGGCTGCGAGAACACCGCCGTCGGTATCGTCTCGTGGTCGGGGCGCGTCGGGTTTCCCTTGAAGGCGGTCTCGACGAAGCAGATCGCCTCGTGGATGGCGACGGGGGTGAGCTGGACGCGGTTGGTCACGTCGCCGATCGCCCAGATGTGGTCGACATTGGTGCGCGAGAACGGGTCGACCACGATCTCGCCGGTCGGGCCGGTCTTGACGCCTGCCTTTTCCAGGCCGAGCGCCTCCGTGTTGGGGATGCGTCCGAGCGAAAGCATCGCCTGGTCGGCGACGAGCGTCTTGCCGCTCGACAGCTTGATGTGCAGGCGTCCTTCCTCGCCGCGATGCACGCGCTCGAAGATCGTGCGGCAGAGGACGCGGATGCCTTTCTCCTCCATCGTCCGATGCAGGTTGCGGCGCAGGTCGCGGTCGAAGCGCTGCAGGATTTCCGTCCCCCGGTAGACGATCGTGGTCTCGACGCCGAGGCCGTGGAAGATGTTGGCGAACTCGACGCTGATATAGCCGCCGCCGGCGATCACGATCGCCTTGGGCAGCGTCTTCAAGTCGAACACGTCGTTGGAATCGATGCAGAGCTCATGGCCGGGCAGCGCGGCGTGCGGGTTCGGACGTCCGCCGGTGGCAATCAGGATATGCTCTGCCGTGACGCTGCGGCCGGCGCGCGCGAGCCGCACGGTATGGGCATCCTCCAGCACCGCACGATCGTCGAAGACCTCGGCGCCCGCCTTTTCCAGATTGCCGCGGTAGATGCCTTCCAGCCGCGCGATCTCCTTGTCCTTGTTGGCGATCAGCGTCGGCCAGTCGAAGCTCGGCTCCGGCACGCTCCAGCCGTAGCCCGCGGCATCCTCGAAGTGCTCGGAGAATTGCGACGCGTAGACGAACAGCTTCTTCGGCACGCAGCCGCGGATGACGCAGGTACCGCCGTAGCGGTGCTCTTCCGCGATGGCCACGCGCTTGCCGAGCGAGGCCGCCAGGCGGCCGGCCCTGACGCCGCCGGAGCCGCCGCCGATCACGAAGAGGTCGTACTCGTATTTTGCCATCCGCCTTCCATCCTTTGTCAGGCTGGAAGGTCTAAGAGCGCCCGGACCAAAAGAAAAGCCCGGCGCTTGCGCCGGGCCCGGAACGCGGGAAAGCGAAATCCGCGAAACTACTGTTTCTTCGAACTGTCGTCCTGCGGCTGGTCGTTGCCGGCGGTGGCGGGGGCCGACGGCTTCTGGAGCGGATGCTTTGCCGCCATGTCCTTCCCCACGGCCTCCGCCAGGTCGCGCGCGATGCCGCGCTGCCAGATCTGGGCCGCGCGGGCCAGTTCGGCGGTCACCTCCGGCCCCTTTTCGAGGAGCTTCTTGCCGGCCGGCGAATTGTAGAAGGCCGCGATCGCCTTCAGTTCGTCCTCGGTGAAGGCCTTCGCGTAGTCGGTCGCCGATTCGGTCTCGAGCGCGGCGCGGCGCGAGGCGAGCTCAAGCGCGTTCTTGTCGACGATGGCGATGATGTCTTCCTGAAGATTCGGGTCCTTCTGGATGAGCTGGCTCTTCAGCGCCTGCGCGGCCGACGGCAATATCCGGTCGAAGGAATCGGTCGCCTTGATTGCCGTGATCGCCTCGCGCGCCGCCTTCATGTGCGAATCGGAAATGTCCTCGGCGCCGGAGGGCACCGTGGCCATCGCCAGAAGCGCGGCCGCCGCGCCGGCGGCGAGCATGCTGCGAAACTTACCCGTCGAAATCATGTGTCCTGGAACTCCCGATTGACTATTGGACGGCACGAAGGGTTCTGACCCCATCGGTCCCTGCGACGATCGCAGTGTCCGCCATCCCCAAAAACAGACCGTGCTCCACCACGCCCGGAATGGCGTAGAGAGCGTTCGACAGCGCTCTTGTATCCGGAATGCGGCCAAAAGATGCGTCGACGATGAAATGCCCGCCGTCTGTAACAAAAGGCTGGCCGCTCGTCATCCTCAATGTCAACGGCCCGCTCAAGCCAAGCCCTTTCGCGGACTTTTCGATGGCGAGGCGGGTCGCGGCGAGCCCGAAACGGTTGACCTCGACCGGCAGCGAAAAGCGGCCCAGCATCTCGACGAGCTTGCTATTGTCGGCGATGACGATCATCCGGTCCGCCGCCGCGGCGACGATCTTCTCGCGCAGGAGCGCCCCGCCGCCGCCCTTGATCAGCGCCAGTTGCGGATCGATCTCGTCGGCCCCGTCGATGGCGAGATCGAGATGCGGCGTCTCGTCGAGATCGGAAAGCGGCACGCCGGTCTCCCGGCAGAGCGCCGCGGTCCGCTCGGACGTCGGCACGCCCACGATGCGAAGCCCCCCCGCAACGCGGGCGGCAAGCAGCCGCACGAATTCCTCGGCGGTCGATCCGGAGCCGATGCCGAGCAGCATGCCCGTCTCGACATATTCCAGCGCGGCGCGCGCCGCCTCCCTTTTCGCCGCCTTGGCGTCCATCGGCAAAGCCTCCCTGCCAAGGCTCCGCACGTATCATCTTTGCCCGCCGCGTCAAAGGTCCGCCATGCGGGCGGTCGCTTGAAGAGATTCGGTCGAGCCCGCGTCCCTTCGCACCCCCCTCTGTCCTGCCGGACATCTCCCCCTCAAGGGGGGAGATCGGCTGTTGTTGATGCTTTCGCCAATCTCCAATCTTGCACGATGGGTGCGACGCCGGCGGCCGGCTCGATCTCCCCCCTTGAGGCAGGGCAATCGCATATGGACTTTGCGTGGCTTCGTACCCCCACCCCTGTCCCCTCCCCACAAGGGGGAGGGAGACGCCGGCGCCGCTTTGCAAGCTAAAATCGTCGAGATTTGCGCCACACGGCACCGGAGCAAAGTCCCCCTCCCCCTTGTGGGGAGGGGTTAGGGGTGGGGGTATTTCCATGTGCGATTGCCCCGCCCTTCAGGGGAGAAGGCGCCAGCAGGACAGAGGGGGGTAGCGTAGAGCACCGTTCGGTCCAATGTTCAGGCGATTGCCCTGTCATGCGCGGCAAAACGCTCCCAGCCGCGGCTTGCCCCCGCCGGCCTGGAAGGCTATGCCCGCCGCATCCGGACAACAGGGAAGTCCAATGGCCGCGCCGACCATCGTATTCGACCTCGACGGAACCTTGGTCGACACAGCGCCCGATCTCCTCGACAGCCTCAACCGCTGCCTGGAAATGGCGGGGCTCAAGCAGGCCAACCCCTCGGAATTGAAGCGCTTCGTCGGCTTCGGCGCCCGCGTCATGATCGAGCGGGCCTTCGAGGCGCACGGCAAGGCACTTGCCGACGGCCAGCTCGACCGTCTCTTCGCCGCCTTCATCGAGGATTATGCCGGCGGCATTCCCGGCAAGTCGGCCCCCTACCCCGGCGTCGTCGCCGCGCTGGACCGGCTTGCCGCCGCCGGCTGCCGCTTTGCGATCTGCACGAACAAGATGGAACAGCATTCCAGGCGCCTGATCGAGGCGCTGGGGCTTGCGGACCGCTTCTCGGCGATCTGCGGCCAGGACACGTTCCCCTATCGCAAGCCCGATCCGCGCCACCTCTTCGGTACGATCAAGGCCGCGGGAGGCGATGTCGAGCGGGCGCTGATGGTCGGCGATTCACGCACCGATATCGATACCGCGAAGGCGGCCGGCATCCCGGTCGTCGCGGTGGATTTCGGCTATACCGACCTGCCGGTCGAGACGTTCGAGCCATCGAAGATCATCTCCCATTACGACGAGTTGACGGCCGGCATGGCGCTCGGCCTGATCGATGCGATGCGAAGCCGGGCGAGTGCTTAGTGCGCCTTGACTTGGCCGTCGACCGCCCCTTATATCCGGCGGCGTTCGGCAAACGGCATCGAACGGGCGATTAGCTCAGCGGGAGAGCACACCCTTCACACGGGTGGGGTCGCAGGTTCAATCCCTGCATCGCCCACCATCGATCCGGGCCGGCACTGGAGCAGCCGATCCGGGGGCGGGATGTCGACCACAGGCCATCAACCAAAGCTCAGCCATGTACTGCGCGCCGCATTGGAAGCGGCTGTCGCCGTGTCGATGCTTTGCGGCATCGCCATTGCGCTGTCGGCTTGCGCCGGTGGCGGCTGGCCCATGTCGGTCGAGCAGCGCTACAGCGAGCCCAAGGGTCCGGACGAACTCCTCCAGGACAAGGTCGAGGCCGCGAAGCGCGCCGAGCGTGCGCACGGCGGAGCCGGCGCCCACTAGCGACGGCCTGCGCCCTCAGTTCGAATCGGCTGCCGTATCGACCCGCTCTATCGCGCCGGAGACTTCGGCCGAAACCGGCGCGCGTGCGGCATCCGTCTTTTCCATTGCCTCCGTCAGGTGCGCGTCGCGTCCGTAGACGTCGTCATAATACTGCACCTTCCCGTCGGCGTCGGGCCAGGCCGTGAAATATGCGACGTAGACCGGGATCTTGACAGGCACCTTCTCCGAGGAATGGCCCTGCGCGAGCTTGGCGGCAATGGCCTCGACGCTCGTGCCGAGCACCGCCGCCGCCATGTCGCGCGGCTGCTGCAGGCGCACGCAGCCATGGCTGAAGGCGCGCATGTCCTTGTTGAACAGGCTCTTCGCCGGCGTGTCGTGCATGTAGATCGCGTGCTTGTTCGGGAACAGGATCTTCAGTTCGCCGAGCGCATTGTCGTCGCTCGGCACCTGCCGGACATTGTAGGGGATGTGGGTGCCGTAGCGGCCCCAGTCGACGGCGGCCGAGGGAATGCGCCGGCCCTTCATGTCCGTCACCTCGTAGCCCGCACGGTCGAGATAGCCCGGATCGTTGACCAGCCGCGGCAGCATCTCGTTGACGATGATCGACTGCGGCACGCCCCAGTACGGATTAAAGACCACTTCCTCGATCTGGTCGTAGAAGAAGGTCGTCTGATTGGTCGGCCGCCCGACCACGGCGCGCATGGAGAGGAGCTGCTGACCGCACTTCGTGAAGGTGACCCGGAAGGCGGGCTCGTTGATGAAGACATACTCGTCGCCGAGCGTATGCGGCAGCCAGCGCATCTCCTCCAGCGCAAGCGTCACCTTGGCGATCCTGTCGGCCTTCGATTCGCCGGCAAGCGCCTTCACCGTACGCGGGCCGATGACCCCGTCGGCGCCGACGCCATTTGCCTTCTGCGCCGCCTTGATGACCGGCACGAGGTCCTCGGAATAGGTCTCGTTCGTGGCGTTCGCCTGCAGCAGCGAGCCGTACTTTTCCCTGAACGCATCGTCGGCCTTCTGCGCGATGAGCTGGAGCAGTTTCGGAAAATCGGGATCGCTGCCGCCCGGCTTCAGGAGCAGGTCGGGACGCACCACGATATCGTTCTCGGCGCTGTCGCGGAGCGCGGCCAGTTCCGTCCTCAGCTGCTGGTATTGCGGCGCCTGCGGATGCTTGGCTTCCAGATATTGCCGCACCTCGAAGGTGTGCGACAGGTCGCCGAGCACCGCCGCCAGGTCGAGCGGCTTCACCGGCAGGTCGTAATATTCGGACATGCGGTCGGGCACGACGCGGCCGTCATATGCGTCGTGCACGTAGCGCAGGACCTTCGCCGACAGCTCGACCTCGAAGCGGGTCAGCTCGCGCATGCGCCCGGCCGTGTCGTCGAAGGAGAAGGCGGTGGAAGGCACGGTGACGGCATAGTCGGCCGGGTTGAGGCCGTAGCTCCCGGCCTCGCCGAGCACGCGCAGCGCCTCCTGCGCGCGGCCGTTCGGACCGAAGCCGCTGACCCAGATGAAATCCGGATGCTGCGAGTAGTAATCGGTCAGCGCCTTGGCGACCTCCTTCGTCGCATAAAGATCGAGACCTGCCAGCGCCGAGCGCGATTCGGCAAATCCGCCGGCCTGAAGCGAGGGCTGGAACGTCGTTTCGTGAGGCGCATCGATGACGGGCGTGAAATCCACGCGCACGAGCGGATCGGGCTTGTAGGGGCGATAGGTCGGCCCGCTTATCTTGACGGTCGGACGCGGCGCCGGCTGCTGGGTGGGCGGAGCCTCCCGGTAGCCGTCGCGGTCGTAGAAATCGCGCCCCTGATAATACCGGTCGCGGCCGCGCATCGGCTCATAGCGTTCGTAGCGGTGAGCCCCGAACAGGCGCTCGAAGAAGGTCTGCGCCGAAGCGTCGGAGGCGCCCATGAGGACGGTGGCGCCAAGCGCCAGAAGGGGGAGCGCCGTCAGCCGGCGTCGAAAATCGTTCACAATTTCACCTGTTGCAATCGCGATCGCCTGAAAGAGGATATAGGAAAGGGCGCGCATCCCTGCCGCCCATCGCCGCCCCAAACGCCTGTATGCAAATACGCAGTCATCCGCCCGAGCAGCTATTGCAGGATACGCGTCATTAAGCATAGCGATTCATTGCCGGGACGTTAAGCGCCCGGCCGCGATGAGACGGCCGCCGTGCCTTTTCGATCACATATTGTTGACGCGCGTCGCTGCCTGCCAAGAGGGAGCGCGGCGGCCGGTTCTTGTCTCGGCGGCGAAACCGCGCGATCTTGCCGCCCAAGAACCGGAGAGGCCCGAGAAAGGTAAGGGACTGCATGCCCGCGATGAAGAAAGGCTACAAGGCGCTGGTCGAGGAGGCGAATGCCGAAATCGAGGCGGTGACGCCCGCCGAGGCGGCCCGCCTTGCCGAGAACGACGACGTGCTGCTCGTGGACATACGCGACGTCAGAGAACTGCAGCGCGAGGGGAAAATCCCGGGCGCGCTCCATGCGCCGCGCGGCATGCTGGAATTCTGGGTCGATCCAGAAAGCCCCTACCACAAGGAAATCTTCTCTTCGGGCAAGACGTTCATCTTCTTCTGCGCCGGCGGCCTGCGTTCGGCGCTGGCGACCAAGACGGTCCAGGACATGGGGCTGTCGCCGGTCAAGCACATCGAGGGCGGCTTCGGCGCATGGCGCGAGGCCGGCCTTCCGATTGAAAATCCCGAGCCGAAATAGGCCGGAGTCGCGCCAGGACACGCACGTCATTCCGGGGTCCGCTGCGCGGCCCCGGAATGACGCAGTGAAGGCGGATTGGCTTTCCGGCCCTTGCGGTGCTAAGGCAATGCACCTTCGTACGGCTTGAAACCGCATGCGCAAGGCCCGACATTCTGCCGCAGGAGCCGGAACGGCGGGCAATCGAGCGGTTAGCGACCGGGGCAGCATATGGATTTCGACAACAGCAGCATGATCGATCCGTTCGGACGCGCCATCTCCTATCTGCGCGTTTCCGTGACCGACCGCTGCGACTTCCGCTGCACCTACTGCATGGCGGAAGACATGACCTTCCTGCCGAAGAAGAACCTGCTCACGCTGGAGGAACTCGACCGGCTCTGCACGGTGTTCATCGAGAAGGGCGTCCGCAAGCTGAGGCTCACCGGCGGCGAGCCGCTCGTGCGCAAGAACGTCATGCATCTCGTGCGCGACCTGTCCCGGCACCTCAGGAGCGGCGCGCTGGACGAACTGACGCTGACGACCAACGGTTCGCAGCTTTCGCGTTTCGCCGCCGAGCTGGCGGATTGCGGGGTCAGGCGGATCAACATCTCGCTCGACACGCTCGATCCGGAGAAGTTCCGCACGATCACGCGCTGGGGCAATCTCGACAAGGTGCTGCAAGGCATCGAGGCGGCCGAGCGCGCCGGCCTTCGGATAAAGCTCAACGCGGTCGCGCTCAAGGGCTTCAACGACCAGGAACTGCCCGAGCTCATGCGCTGGGCGCATGGGCGCGGCATGGACCTCACCATCATCGAGACCATGCCGATGGGCGAGATCGATGCGGACCGCACCGACCAGTACCTGCCGCTCTCCGTGTTACGCGCGGAGCTCGAGCGCCGCTTCACGCTCACCGACATCCCCTACCGCACCGGCGGGCCGGCGCGCTATGTGGAGGTGCGGGAGACGGGCGGCCGGCTCGGCTTCATCACGCCGATGACGCACAATTTCTGCGAAAGCTGCAACCGGGTGCGGCTGACCTGCACGGGCACGCTCTATATGTGCCTCGGCCAGGACGACGCCGCCGACCTCAGGGCGCCGCTGCGCCAGTCGGAAGGCAACGAGCTCCTCGCCAATGCCATCGACGAGGCGATCGGCCGCAAGCCAAAAGGCCACGATTTCGTCATCGACCGGCGCACGAGCCGCCCGGCGGTCGCCCGCCACATGAGCGTGACGGGCGGTTAGCGCATCACATCTGCCGCACGTTCAGAGCTCGCCAGCCAGCGCTTGCCTGCAGCAGGAGTCTTCTGCGGCACAGGTTGAAGCCCCCTCGCAAATTCTATTTCCGTACATACATAAATTCTTGTGCGAGCCGATTAAATAGGAGTACACAATCCCATGGAACCGCCTCGCCGCTTCACTGCCGATCCGGCCAAGAACGCGCGGTTCGGGTCCGATCGCCTGACGCGGGTTTAGCGCAACCCCTGGGATGCACCCGCCCGCGTTTCGCGCGGGTCCCTCCGATGCCTACATGCTGATCCGAATGCTCGAAGGGTGTGGTTTTGCAGTGACCTATCCGGCCATCTTCCATTGACGGCGGCTTGCTCGCTTCGGGTTTCCGTCGATCTGACACCATCACCCCGACGGCAGCCTTAGCCTTGCTCTATCCGGCCGCTGACCTCCTCATCCGGCAAAACGAGGTCCATATGGCTGACCTGAAAAGCCTGCGCCAGTTCGAAAAGGGTGATCACCGTCGGATTTGGACCTTCTTGGCCAAGAGCTTGGCTGAAGTGAATCCCGATCAGCGCGCACGCGCAAGGTTAATCGAGGGGGTAAGGCTCATCATTTGCGATCTGGCTATTCGCTTTTGGGGAGCTGATGGGCGACGTAGGCTTCATGAATTGCTCGATGGGAGTTGGGCGGGGGAAGTGCTGGCGAGCATGGAAGCCCATCAGGAGATGATCCGGCTGCGCCGTCTGGAGCATCAGGAGCGCGAAGAACAATCGCGAGAAAGAAAAGAACAGCGGTCGGTGGAACGCGCCCTGCGACAGCGCGAAAAGATTGAACGCAAGCGAATCCGCGACCGGCAATGGCGTGAACAGGGCATAGTT
>JBQCFH010000097.1:0-8709 GCA_051959385.1 Rhizobiaceae bacterium
CGAGCGGGAGAAAGCGCATCAATGGAGTCCTTGGTGTTGCGGAACCGGTTTGAGGGGAAGACATCCTGTAACAATATAACATTTATCGATTGCCGTGACCGCTGGCAAGAGCGATGCCGTAGACCGCCAGTGCCAGGGCAATCGTCTGACCGTTGGGTCGAATGGGCGCGCTACGTTGTCCCCTTCTGTCCTGCCGGACATCTCCCCCTCGACGGCAGGGCGATCGCATATGGAAATACCCCCACCCCTAACCCCTCCCCACAAGGGGGAGGGGGACTTTGCTCCGGCGCCGCATGGCGCAAATTTCGACGATTTCAGCTGGGAAAGCGATGTCGGCGTCTCCCTCCCCCTTGTGGGGAGGGGACAGGGGTGCGGATAATAAGCCACACAAATTCCATATGCGATTGCCCTGCCCTTCAGGGGGAGAGGTGTCGAGCCCTGAGCTTGTCGAAGGGCGAGACGGAGAGGGGGAATGAATCACGGCCGGCCTCCTCCCCTACCGCGTCAGCACCACGCCGGCGTCCGGCCGGAAGGATATCCAGGCGCGGTCGTGCCAGGTGAGCTGCTCGTCGGCGGCGCGGCGGCTGTTGACCGTGCTCGTGCGGACGATGCGGCCGTCGTCGAGCCGGACGTGATAGATCGTCATGTCGCCGAGATAGGCGATGTCCCAGACCTCGCCCTCCATCGCGTTCAGCCCCTCATCCACCGGCTTCGCGGCGGAAATGGCGATCTTCTCGGGGCGGACGGCGAACCAGGCGCGGGCGCCGTTTTCCGCGCCGGCGAGGTTGTCGACGCGGATACTGAAGCCGTCCGCGCCGACGATACGGCCGGTGTCGCCAGCCTTGTCGGCCACCGTTCCTTCGAAAAGGTTCACCGTGCCGACGAAATCGGCGACGAAACGGCTGCCGGGCGCCTCATAGATATCGGCGGGCGTCGCCACCTGCATGACCTCGCCCCTGTCCATGATCGCGATGCGGTCGGCCATCGTCATCGCCTCCTCCTGGTCGTGGGTGACGACGACGAAGGTGAGGCCGAGCTCGTGCTGGAGGTCCATCAGCTCGAACTGCGTCTCCTCGCGCAGCTTCTTGTCGAGCGCGCCGAGCGGCTCGTCCAGAAGCAGCACCTTCGGCCGCTTGGCGAGCGAGCGGGCGAGCGCGACGCGCTGACGCTGGCCGCCGGAAAGCTGGTGCGGCTTGCGGCGCGCGAATTGCTCCAATCTTACCAGCTTCAGCATGGAGGCGACGCGCTCGGCCATCTCGGCCTTCGGCATGCGGTCCTGCTTCAGCCCGAAAGCGATGTTCTGCTCGACCGTCATGTGCGGGAAGAGCGCGTAGGACTGGAACATCATGTTGACCGGCCGGCGGTAGGGCGGGATGCCGGCGAGGTCCTGCCCGTCGAGCAGGATGCGGCCGCCGCTCGGCTCCTCGAAGCCGGCGAGCATGCGCAGCAGCGTCGACTTCCCGCAGCCGGATGCGCCCAGAAGCGCGAAGAACTCGCGCTCGTAGATGACGAGCGAGAGATTGTCGACGGCGGTGAAGTCGCCGAATTTCTTGGTGACGTTCTCGAAGACGATATACGGCTTCGCGGCGGGGTCGTTCCAGGGAGCGAAGCTCCGGCGGATGCTTCCCAAGGATGGCATGGCCCCTCCGCGCCGTATCACCTCGCGATGCCCGCCGCACGAGGCGGCGGGCGCGCAACCTCTCACTGGCCGGTGACGACCTTGGTCCACATGCGGGTCAGCAAGCGCTGCGACTTCGGATCGAGCGGCGTGATCGTGAACAGCTTCTCCTCCACCTCCTTGGTCGGATAGATGTTCGGATCGTCGAGGATGTCCTTGTTGACGAATTGTTGCGAGGCCTTGTTGCCGTTGGCGTAGTAGACGTAGTTGGTCGACTTGGCGATCACCTCGGGTTTCATGAGGTAATTCAGGAATTCGTGCGCTTCGGCGACGTGCTTGGCGTCGGCGGGGATCGCCATCTGGTCGAACCACATCTGCGCGCCTTCCTTCGGGATCGAATAGCCGATCTCGACGCCCTGCTTGGCCTCGTCGGCACGGTCGCGCGCCTGCAGCACGTCGCCCGAATAGCCGATCGCCACGCAGATATCGCCGTTCGCCAGCGCGTTGATGTATTCGGACGAGTGGAACTTGCGGACATAGGGCCGGACCTTCAGGAGGAGTTGCTGCGCCTTGTCGAAATCCTCCTTCTTGTGGCTGTCGGGATTGAGGCCGAGATATTGCAGCGCGGCGGGCACGACATCGGTCGGCGAATCGAGGAAATGCACGCCGCAGCCCTTGAGCTTGGCCATGGTCTCGGGATCGAAGACGACCTTCCAGCTGTCGATCTTGTCGGTGCCGAGCGCCTCCTTCACCATCTTCTTGTTGTAGCCGATGCCGACCGTGCCCCACATGTAGTTGATGGAATAGGCGTTGTCCGGATCGTAGCGGGCCGTCTGCTTCGAGATGAAGTCCCACATGTTCTTCAGGTTCGGAAGCTTCGACTTGTCGAGCTTCTGGAACACGCCGGCCTGGATCTGGCGGGCGAGGAAGTTCGCGGTCGGAACGACGATGTCGTAGCCGCTGCCGCCGGCAAGCAGCTTGGTCTCGAGGATCTCGTTGGAATCGAAGGTGTCGTAGGTGACCTTGATCCCGGTCTCCTTGGTGAAGTCCTTCAGGATCGAATCGTCGATATAGTCCGACCAGTTGTAGATGTTGACGACGCGGTCCTCCGCATGGGCCCGGCTCGTCCAGACGGTGGCGGACGCCAGGGCGGCGGCCAGCAATGCTTTGCGGATCATCGGAAGCTCCTCTCTAGAATCCCCTGCCGGGATTTTCACCCCAATCGGTCCGTCCGAGGCACGGCGGACCGTTTTGCGACGACCCTATTGGGCTTTTTCCGGAGCCACAAGCGCCGATTGGCCGCAGGGCTCAGTGGGGATTCGGCAGCCCCGCGACGCCCGGCCGGCGCGGCCGCGCGCGGCGCCTGAATTCGAGCGCGATATGGACGAGGACGGCGGCGAAGACGATGGCGCCGCCAAGAAGCGTCCGCTCCGACGGCTCCTCGCCATGCACCAGCCAGACCCAGATCGGGCCGAGGATGGGCTCGAACGTGCCGAGGAGCGCGGCGAGCGCCGCCGGGATCAGCCGCGCGCCGGAGGCAAAGAGGGCGAGGCCGAGGCCGAGATTGATGGCGCCGAAGGCGAAGAGGAAGCCCATGTCGGCGGGGCTGACGGCGAAGTTGCCGGCCTGCGTCGCCGCCACCGCGCCGGCGATCACCGTGCCGAGGCAGGTGGCCGGCGTCATGCGCACATGGGCGAAGCGGCGCGTCAGGACCGTGGCTATCGCCAGAACGATGGCGATCGTCAGCGCCAGCCCATCGCCAAGGGGGGAAATCTGGCCGTCGAGCGAATCCGAGACCATGACGGTGATGCCGAGGATGACGGCGGCGATCGCCAGCCAGGTCGGCCAGCCGACCGGCTCGCGGAAGACCAGCCATCCGATCAGCGCCGCGATCAGCGGCGCGCCGGCCTGCATCAGGAGGATATTGGCCACCGTCGTATGCGCGAGCGCGACGATGAAGGCGGTCGAGGCGATGGCGAAACAGAGGGCGACCGCCAGCCCCGGCACGCCCATGCCGAAGACAAGGCGCAGGGTCGAGCGGAACCCGTCGCGCCACAGCATGAAGACGACCAGGAAGATCGCCGCCCACAGCGACCGCCAGAAGACGATCGCCCAGTTGTCCGGCGTTTCGATGAAGCGGGCGATGGTGCCGCCGAAGCTCCACATCAGCGCCGACAGGAAGACAAGGACGACGCCAAGGCGCTCCTCGCGCATCGCCGGCCGCTCGGCGGCGGCGGGACCAGGCGCGGAGAGAGACGGACCGTGCTCGTTCATGCGCGCACCATGCGATGGTTTCGGCTCGCATAACAGGCCTTCAGCGACGGACAATCGTCGTTTTTCGCTGGCCCATCAATTCGATGCGGCTGGCCGGAAACGGGACCCGCCGCACACTTTTCTCTTAACCTACCGCTAAGAGCGGGTGCGATGAGATGCGCCCCTTCGTTGCGCTTCCGCCGGTTTTCGCCTATCAAGCCGGACTTGTGTTCCTGTCACGTCAGGCGCGTATGGACCCGACCGCACCTTTCAAGATCCTGATGTACAGCCATGACACTTTCGGACTGGGGCACCTGCGCCGCAGCCGCACCATCGCGCATGCGCTGGTGGCGCATTTCCCGAACGCCGAAGTCTCGATCATCTCCGGTTCGCCGGTCGTCGACGCCTTTTCCTTCGAGCGGCGGGTGAGCTACGTGCAGATGCCGGCCGCCAAAAAGCTCTCCGACGGCAATTACACTTCCGGCAGCGACGCCCGATCCTTCGAACAGACGATCAAGGCGCGGGAGGCCATCATCCGCGACGCGGCCGACCGGCTGAGCCCGGACATGGTGATCGTCGACAAGGAGCCGCTCGGGCTTGCGCGCGAGATGCTGCCCACCTTGCGCATGCTGAAGAAGCGCGGCGCCATCTGCGTGCTCGGACTGCGCGACGTGCTCGACGCGCCGGAACTCCTCAAGGAGGAGTGGGAGCGCAAGCATATCACCGACTATCTCGAGGAACTCTACGACGAGATCTGGGTGTACGGGCCGGGCAGCTTCTACAATCCGCTCGCCGGCATCGATCTGCACGAGCCGGTGCTTTCCCGCACCCGTTACACCGGCTTTTTGCGCCGCTCGCTTCCCGAGATCGACGACGGGACGGCGGCGCGCTACGGCAAGGACTTCGTGCTGGTCACGGCGGGCGGCGGCGGCGACGGGCACGACCTCATGGCGGCTGCGCTCAACGCCATCAAGCACGGGCCGGACCGCGAAACGCGCTATCTCTTCGTGCTCGGCCCGTTCATGACCGAAGGCGAGCGCTTCGAGATCATGGCGCGCGCGGCAAGCGTGCCCAACATCGAGATCGTCGATTTTCTGGCCAATCTGGAGACGCTGGTGGCGAATGCGCGCGCCGTCGTCGGCATGTGCGGCTACAACACCTTCTGCGAGGTGATGTCCTTCGACAAGCGGGCGCTCTTCGTGCCGCGCACGGCGCCAAGGCGCGAGCAGAGCATCCGCGCCTATCGCGCCGAGGAATTCGGCTGGGTCAACGTGCTCGACATCGAGGTCGCCAAGCGCGGCTCGGCCTTCCGCGCCGCCGTCAACCAGCTCATGCTGAGCCCGCTTCCCTCCGAGGCGGTCGCCCGGCCGGACATGGAGGGGCTCAGCCGCGTCTGCGCGCTCACCGAAATCCTGTTCGACCGCTTCGAGGCCGAAGCAGCCGGACATCTGCCCAGAGCCGCCCAGATATGAAGAGCTCGATCGCGGTGGTGCTGAAGTGCTATCCGCGCCTCTCCGAAACCTTCATCGCGCAGGAAATCCATGCGCTTGAAAGCGCCGGCTTCGACCTGACGCTCATCTCGCTCCGTCATCCGACCGACAGGAAGAGGCATCCGGTCAATGACGAGATCCGCGCGCCGGTGCTCTACCTGCCCGAATATCTCTACCAGGAGCCGCTCCGCGTCTTCAGCGCGTGGCGAAAGGCGCGGAGGCTGCCGGGCTACCGCAAAGCGCGCAAGCAATGGCTCGCCGATTTCGGGCGCGACCCGACCGCCAATCGCGGCCGCCGTTTCGGCCAGGCGCTGGTGCTGGCGGCCGAGTTTCCCGAGAGCGCCGGCTGGATCTACAGCCATTTCATCCACACGCCGTCTTCGGTCGCGCGCTACGCGGCGGAGATGCGCGGCGTGCGCTGGTGCGCGTCGGCGCATGCCAAGGACATCTGGACCTCGCCCGACTGGGAGCTTTCGGAAAAGCTTGGCTCGGCGGCGTGGACCGTGACCTGCACGGCGGGCGGCGCCAGCCATCTGAAAGCGCTCGCCGCCGAGCCGGAAAAGGTGAACCTCGTCTATCACGGGCTCGACCTGTCGCGCTTTCCGCGTTTCGCGCACCGCGTGTTTGCGCGCGACGGCTCGGACGAGGCCGATCCGGCGCGCCTGCTCACCGTCGGGCGCGCGGTCGCCAAGAAGGGCCTGGATACGCTGGTCGAGGCGCTGGCGCTGCTGCCGGCCGAGCTTTCCTGGCGCTGGACGCATATCGGCGGTGGCGAATTGCACGAAGCGCTGAAGGCGCAGGTGAAAAGGCTCGGCCTCGAAGACCGCGTCACGCTGCTCGGCAGCCGCGAGCAGACGGAAATCCTCGCCGCCTACCGTTCCTCTGACCTGTTCGTTCTGCCTTGCCGCATCGCGCCGAACGGCGATCGCGACGGACTGCCGAACGTGTTGGTCGAAGCGCTGAGCCAGGGCCTCGCCTCTATCTCCACGCCGGTCTCCGGCATCACCGAGCTTCTGACCGACGGTGAAAACGCGTTGCTCGTGCCGCCCGACGACGCGCAAGCGCTCGCCGCGGCCATGGCTCGGGCGATCCGCGACCCTGCGCTTCGCGAAAGGCTGGGCAATGCCGGCGCCGAGCGCGTGCATGCGGAATTCGACCACCGGGCGACCACCGGGCGGCTGATCGCGCTATTCGAGAGCATGGGCATCGCCGCGAAAACACCGGGCGAGAAGATCGCGGCGTGACCAACATCCTCTTTTATGTCCAGCACCTGCAGGGCGTCGGGCACGTTTTCCGCGCCGCCCGCATCGTCCGCGCGCTGGCCGCCGAGGGGTTCGGCATCGACGTCGCCTATGGCGGCGAGCCGATCGACGGCTTCGACATCCCCGGCGCGCGCATCCATTACCTGCCGCCGGTCCGGGCGGGCGGCGAGGTGTTCAACCGGCTGGAGGACCCGCAGGGCAACGCGATCGACGGCGCCTACAAGGCGCGGCGGCGCGACATGCTTCTGGCGCTGTTCGACCGGGCGGCGCCGGACATCCTCATCACCGAGGCCTTCCCGTTCGGACGGCGGCAGATGCGCTTCGAGCTCCTGCCGCTCATCGAGCGCGCCAAGGCGAGGCCCAGGCCGCCGCTCATCGTCGGTTCGGTGCGCGACATCCTCCAGGAGAACGCCAAGGCCTACAAGGACCGCGAGACGGCCGACCTTTTGAAAGCGCATTTCGACCATGTGCTGGTACATGCCGACCCGAAGCTCGTCAGGCTCGAGCGGACCTTTCCGCTGACCGACGAGATCGCCGACAAGCTGCTTTATACAGGGCTCGTTGCGCCGGACCCCTCGCCTGCGTCGCAGCACAAATTCGACGTCGTGGTGTCGGTCGGCGGCGGGGCGCTCGGCCATCGGCTGCTGATGGCGTCGGCAGCGGCGAAGCGCCTATCCGTTATGCGCGATGCGCGCTGGCTGATCGTGACCGGGTTCAAGTTCTCGCCCGAGCACAAGGCCGAACTCGACGGCCTCATCGACGGCGATGTGACGGTGGAGGCATTCCTGCCCGATCTGCAGGCGATCCTGGCCGGTGCGCAGCTATCCGTCTCGCGCGTCGGCTACAACACCATCGCCGATATCTACCGGGCCGGCTGCCGGGCGATCGTCGTGCCACTCTCCGACGGGATCGAGACCGAGCAGATCACAAGGGCCGAGCTGCTCGCCGCGCGCGGGCTGGCAGAAGCGGTCGGGCATCAGGACGAGACGCCGGAGGCGATCGCAGCGGCGATCGACCGCGCCATGGCCAGACCCGCGCCCGACCGCTCGGCGCTCGACCTCGAAGGCGCGCGGAATTCGGCGCTGATCCTGAAGCGGCTGCTGACGGGAGAGCCGGTCGACCGGTTCCGCTGAATGGTCCGATTGCCCGCGAACCGCCAGTGGCGTATCGCTGCTCGAGTCCAACCGATGCGACGACCATGGCAAGCAGGATCGCCTTCTACGCCCCGATGAAGCCGCCCGACCATGCGATCGCCTCCGGCGACCGCGAGATCGCGCGGCTGATGGTAAGGGCGCTGGAAGCGGCCGGGTTCGGGGTCGAAATAGCGTCGCGCTTCATTTCCTACCAGAAGCGTCCGGACGCGGAGCGTTTCCATGCGCTCCGGGACGAAGGGCTGGCGGAGGCCGAGCGACTGATCGCGGAGATGCGGTCCGGGAATCGCGCCCTGCCCGACCTCTGGTTCACCTATCATCCCTACTGCAAGGCGCCGGACTGGATCGGCCCGCATGTCGCGCGCGCGCTTTCCATCCCCTATGTCACGGCGGAAGCGTGCCGCACGCGACAGGGCAGCGACGCCGACTGGGAGGGCGGACGGATGGCGGTGCGGGAGGCGATCCGGCTGGCCGACATCAATTTCTGCCTCAAGCCCTCCGACGAGGCCTATCTGGCAACGGTCCTGCCCGACATGAAGAGCGTCGTTGCGCTGAAGCCTTTCCTCGACGTCGAAGCGATCCGCGCGGAGGCCACTTTCATCGACGCCGCGCCGCATTTCGGCCGGTCCGCTCCCTTGATCGTCGCGGTCGGCATGATGCGGCCGGGCGCGAAGATCCAGTCCTATCGCCTTCTGGCGGAAGCGCTTTCCGGCCTGGCCGACCGGCCGTGGAATCTCGTCGTGATCGGCGACGGGCCGGAGCGGGCGAGCGTCGAGGCGATGTTCGGGTTTGGGAAAGGTGATCGCAAAATGTCCAAGGATGCGCCCTTTCGCACCCCCCTCTGGCCTGCCGGCCATCTCCCCCTCAAGGGGGGAGATCAGCCAGTCGCGCCGTCTTCGCCTATCACCGAGGTCGCAGGAAAGGCGGCAACATCG
>JBQCFH010000098.1:0-4295 GCA_051959385.1 Rhizobiaceae bacterium
GTGGCGCAGGCCGAGACGCCGAAGCCCATATAGGTCTGCTCGCTCGGCAGCCCGAGCCATTTGGCTTGCGCGCCGGTCGCGATGATGAGCGCGTCGCAGGTATAGATCGTGCCCGAATCGCCGGTCAGCCGGAATGGCCGCACATCGATGTCGGCCTCCACGATGAGGTCGCTGACGATCTCCGCGCCGACGTGCTCCGCCTGCTTCAGCATCTCGCCCATCAGCCACGGCCCCTGGATCGGGTCGGCGAAGCCGGGATAGTTCTCCACGTCGGTGGTGATCATCAACTGCCCGCCCTGCTGCAGGCCGGCGACCAGCACGGGCTTGAGCATGGCGCGCGCCGCGTAGATCGCCGCCGTGTAGCCGGCCGGGCCGGAACCGATGATGAGGACGGGTGCGTGTTTTACCGTCATGCCTACCTGCCTGGGCGGCCGCCCGGCGGCGCCTTGGATTTCGTGGAACCGGCGTAATCTAGGTGTTCGGCGCCCTGCCTTGCAAGGCGAGCGGTCGCCTGTCCCCGGTTTGCGTTGAGGATAAGCTTGCATTGCAGGCGCGTGAAAGGCACTGAAAGCCGGAAATATTCGCCCAGGTCGGCTATATCGGCGACAGATCGTCAGCGCGATTCGGAACGTTTCCATGTCATTGAAAGCAGAACTCGACGCCATAGACTGGAACATCCTGAAGGAACTCCAGGAAGACGGCCGGATGACCAATGTCGAACTGGCGCGGCGGGTCGGCATCTCGGCGCCGCCCTGCCTCAGGCGCGTGAAGCGGCTCGAGGAGGCCGGCATCATCCGCGGCTATCGCGCCCTGCTCAATGCGCCGGCGCTTGGCCTCGACGTCGTTGCCTTCTGCCTCGTCGGCCTGCACCGCCAGTCCGACGCCGAGCTGAAGGCTTTCGCCGAAAACGCGCGCAAATGGCCGCTGGTGCGCGAGGCCTGGATGGTCTCGGGCGACTCCGACTTCCTGCTCCATTGCGTCGCCGCCGATCTCGGCATTTTCCAGAATTTCGTGATCGAGGAGCTGACCGCGGCGCCGAATGTCGACACGGTGCGCACCGCGCTCACCATCCGCCAGGTCAAGGATGACGGACTGGTTCGGATCGGTTAAAGGACCTTCCGGACAGGACATTCATGCTGGTTTCCGTCGAGAAGAATTTCATCTTCATCCATGTCGCCAAGACAGGCGGCCAGGCCCTGAAGAACACCCTGCGCCCATACGCCGTCAGGAAAGCGCCAGGCCAGTGGCGGCGGTTCCTGTCGCATCTGCCGGTCCGGGAAGGCCTGGACATCCAGTTCGGTCCGCATGCCTCGGCACGCTGGGCAAAGCTCAAGCTGCCCCCTGATTTCTACGATCAGGCCTTCAAGTTCGCGCTGGTGCGCAATCCGTACGATCTGGCGGTCTCGCTCTATTCTTTCGTGCGCGGCCATCCGCATCACCACCGGCACACCGACGCGCAGAACCTGACTTTCCTCGAATTCCTCGAGCTGGAAAGGCGCCGCGGACGCTGGCGGCGCCGCGACCAGACCGCAATGCTGACCGGCTTCAACGGCGAAATGCTGGTCGACAAGGTCTATCGCTTCGAGGAGATGGAGGATGCCTTCGCCGACATCGCGCGCCGCCTGGATCTCCCTGCGACGGCGAAGCTCGCCCACAAGAACGCCAGTTCCCGCGGCCCTTACCGCGACTATTATGCGCAGAAGGAGCGCGCGCTTGTGGAACGCATATGGAGGCGGGATATCGAGCGCTTCGGCTACGAATTCTGACCGGCCCTGCCGGAAACGAGACCGCCGGCCGCCGCGCCGCAACCGCATCCCGCCGACCTCAGTGCTTCAACCCCGTATGGACTGAGCCCAAAGCCGCGCAATCGTTCCGATTGTTCGCAGTCCGGAAATGCCGCCTGGAGGCATCGATCCGGGACCGGAAGTCAATTCCCTCCGATGCGCCGTATCAGATCGGCTTCCAGCCCGGATCGACGCGATCGGCCTCGGCGCGCCACAGATCGGCATAGTCGACGTTCTGCCAATCCTTGAACCAGGGGCCGCCATTGGTGAAGTGGATCGCGTTGGGCGTGCCGGACTTCGGCTTCTCGTTCCAGCCCTCGAGCCAGTTCCACTCGACGGGGATTTCGCCGATCTCGTCATCCTTGGCCCATTGCATCCGGTGCAGATACGCGCCGCTTTCGCGGTTGATCACTTCGGGGGTGAGCACCTTCGTGGAGGGATGCGCGCAATTGAAGAGCATGAAGGACGACCAGTTCTTGCGCGGATAGGCGGTCTGGACCTTGCCGTCCATCTTCGTGGTCGATTTGGGCGTGTAATCATGCTTGACGCACATCACCGCCTTGCTTTCGTCGCGATAGGACAGGAGCCCGGCGATGTCGGCAAGGAACAGGAAATCGCAGTCGCAAAACAGCGCCCATCCTTGAAAATTCGCCAGCCACGGCGTGAAGAAGCGCGAATAGGTGAACTCGGTCGAAGCCAACGGGTCGACGTCGCGGGTATAGGCGCCACGCGAGATGAGGTCGCCCAGCTTTATCGGATGGATATTGACCGGCACAGTCGCGTGCTCGAGCAATGACTGCCTCGCAACGTCGTAGGCAATAGGCTCGCGCGAGTCCCAGCCGATATAAACTTCAAGCGAATTGTCCATCATGTTTCCTTGCCTTGATCGGCCTCTTATAACCACACCTTGATGTGCTGCTTCTCGACGAGACGCTCGATCCAGCGGCGCTCGTCCATCCAGGGATGGCGCTTCCACCCTTCCCAGCTGAACCCGCACATATTGATCATCCATTCGCTCAAGCGGAATTCGCCGAGAAGATACCTGATCCCAAAGTAGCCGGTGCTCGGGAAGACGGATTTCATTTGCACCGTCGACAGGCCAAGCGCCTTGCAGCCGTCCTCGTAAAAGGTCGGCGGCAGAACCGTGACTTCCTTGCCCGCCCGACCGTACATGAGGATGGCCGCCTCGGTCCAGTTCCCGCGTCTCCCCTTCATCCGGGAAAGGATATTGGGCTTGGGGTGATAGGCCTTGATGATATCAGGATGATAGACGAGAAAAACGCGCCGCGCCGACGCGACAATCGGGCTCGCGAAGTAGTTGGGGTCTTCAAGGCGCCGTTGCATCGGCTTGCCGGCATTGGCGATAAACAGCCAATCCGTTTTCGTGCCGCTCATCCCGATCGACTGCTTCGGTTCGTTGAACCGGACGACGAAATCCGCCCCGTCGACATCAGCAGTCATGTCCCGGCTTATCGGCCCGTTTCCTACCACGAACAGCTGCTTCTTTTCCGTCTCTCGCATGCCTCTACGCCCGAACGCGGCGCCTCATCGTCAGGTGCCGTCATTTTCTCGACTGGCACCGCGGCCGTCGTTCAAGCCTCATGTTCCGATTTCCAGGCCCCAGGGGAGCGCCCTCACCGCCCCGTTCTGCGTGTGCCGCGCTTGCCGAAGCTGCCCTGACGACAACCGCGTGGCCGCCGACGAGTCGGTGACCTCTGGATATTGGAAAGATTTCGCGGCAAAAGGGCGGCATTGTAGATATTGTTGGGACTTGTTCCTCACGCGGTGCGGCATCGTTTGCCGCTGGGGGTGGCGCATGAGAGCATTCCAATATCGGCCGGAAACGGATGCGGCGGGAGTTGTCTCCCGGCACGCTGCGCAAAGCGCATGCATGATAACGCAGCCCGTCCTGCGCCGCGGCGCCCACGGGGCCGGCAATCCCCTGCCGAAATGATGCAGCGCCTGGCCACGGACGCACCGGAAGTGGATCTCGTCACCGCGTGGGTGGACGGATCGGATCCCGTCCACGTCGCGACCCGCGCGCGATACAGCCAGGACGACGGCGATACGCACCGGGATGCCGTGTACGAGACGCGCTTCCTGGATAATGGCGAGATCTACTACCTGATCGCTTCCATCCTGAAATACGCCCCCTTCATTCGCCGCATCTATGTCATCACGGATAATCAGAAGCCCCGGCTTCTCGACAGTTTCGCCGATGCCGGGCTTTGCGATCGGGGCTTTATCGAGCTGGTCTCGCACGACGTGATCTTCGATGGCCTCGACGTGGCCCGGCCCACCTTCAATTCGCGCGTCATCGAAGCAGCGATGTGGCGCATTCCCGGCCTTTCGGAACATTTCATCTACGCCAACGACGACATGTTCCTGAACGCTCCGGTCTCGGCGGGAGATTTTTTCCGGGGCGGAAAACCCGTGCTGCACGGCGAGATGGTGGGATCGAGAGACCGGCAGTTGAAGACACGCTTGCGCGGGCTTGCGGCCAGCCTGCTC
>JBQCFH010000099.1:0-2009 GCA_051959385.1 Rhizobiaceae bacterium
CCGCATGTCGGGTTGACCCGACTTGCGGCACTTATGATGCGCAACTCGGGCAAGCCCGAGTTGCGGTGCCATCCACGTCTTCGCCTTGAGGCACAAAAGACGTGGATGCCCGCGACACAAGCGCGTTCACGCGCGTCTTCCGACGCGCTATGCGCAGGCATGACGAACAGAGTGCTTCGATTTAATCGCGACACGCTCTATCGCGCCGGCGCCTCGATCGCCGGCGCGCAATTTCTTCCGCCCTGCGCCATGCAGTCGTCGAGCCGCCGCTGGTCGAACATGGCATTGGCGAGCCAAATGCCGCCGCCGACGATGAGGATGAGAAAAATCAGCAACACCAGGTTGGCGATCCGGCGCTCGCGCGCCGTCTCCACATATTTGTCGCCATTCGGCGGTTCTGGCTCGGTCATGGCGGCATCGTAGCGATGGAATATACGCGGCGGAACAGCCGTGACCTGGCTGCAGGCCCCGCGACTAGTCATCCCGCCATGGTTTCCTTCACCACCTTGACCAATTGCTTGAGGGTGAACGGCTTGGCAAGAAAGTTGAACTGCGTCGGATCGGGCAGGCTCTTGTCGAAGGCATCCTCGGCATAGCCCGAGACGAAGATGATCTTGATGTCCGGCTTGCGCTTCTTGAGCTCCTTCATCAGCGTCGGCCCGTCCATTTCCGGCATGACCACGTCGGAAACGACGACGTCGATTTCGCCGCCCTGTTTCTCGAGCTCCTGCAGCTCCTGCAGCGCCTCGACGCCGTTGCCGGCCTCGATCACGGTGTAGCCGCGCGATTGCAGGCCGCGGGCGTTGAGCGCGCGCAGGCCCTCCTCGTCTTCGACCAAGAGAATGGTGCCGGTGCCGGTAAGGTCGGCGCTGCCGCCATGCACCTCCGCGGCGGCCCCGGCGAGCGCCGGCGCCGTGGTCTCCGGCAATTGCGGCACCTCGGCCTCGTCGGCGCCTGGAACGTGGCGCGGCAGGAAGATGCGAAAGACCGTGCCCTTGCCGACTTCCGAGTCGACATAGATGAAGCCGCCGGTCTGCTTGACGACGCCGTAAACCGTCGAAAGGCCGAGCCCGGTGCCTTTGCCCACGTCCTTCGTGGTGTAGAAGGGGTCGAAGATCTTGTCGATGATCTCCGGCGCGATGCCGCTGCCGGTATCCTCGACCTCGACCAGCACGTAATCGCCGGCGGGCATGTCCTTGTGCCGATGCGGGCTGCCGTCCGCGGCGCTGACATTGGACGTGCGCAATGTCAGCCGCCCGCCGAGCGGCATGGCGTCGCGCGCGTTGACTGCGAGGTTGATAATCACCTGCTCGAATTGCCCGACGTCGGCCTTCACCGCCCAGAGGTCGCGCACCTGGGGAACGTCAAGAACGACGTTCTCGCCAATCAGCCGGCGCAGCAGCACGGTCAAATCCGAGAGCGCCTCGCCGAGGTCGATGACCTGCGGCCGCATCGTCTGCTTGCGCGAGAATGCCAGCAGCTGCCGCACCAGGCTCGCCGCCCGGTTGGCGTTCTGCCTGATGTGCATGATGTCCTGGAAGGAGGGGTCGCTCGGCCGGTGCGCGTTCAAAAGAAAATCGGTCGCCATCATGATAGCGCCGAGCAGATTGTTGAAGTCGTGCGCGATATTGCCGGCGAGGCGCCCGATCGTCTCCATCTTCTGCTGCTGGTTGACCTGGTTCTCCAGCGTGCGCTGCTGCGTGGTCTCAAGCGCGTAGACGATGGCGGCTTCGCGATCGCGCTGCGTCTCGTCCTCGATCGGAGTGACGAAAAAGCTCGCATCGCGCTCGCCGGGCCCGGCGAGCGCCGCATCGACCGGCTCGATCTCGCCTTGTCCCTCCGCCGCCTTGCGGATCGCCGCTTCGAGCGCGGGGCGATCGCGCTCGGCGACGACGGCCAGGATCGAGCGGTCGCCCGAGGCTTCGCCTTTGAATACGGGATGGAACAAGCGCGCAAACCTGGCATGCGAATCGGCGATCCGCCCCTGCTTGTCCACGGTCGCGATCGCC
>JBQCFH010000100.1:0-10903 GCA_051959385.1 Rhizobiaceae bacterium
TCGATGAGCAGCGCCTTGAAGCCGGCGACATCGTCATAGGGCGCTGCGTCCGTGCGGTAATATTTTGCGATCGGCCCTATGATGGGCGGCCGCTGGTCGACCGCCGTCATCTTGAAGAACCCACCGGCATCCGCCATCCGGCGCATCCCCCAAAGCTTGCCGGGCGTAAGCTCGATCATACCCTTTGCCTCATGAACTGTTCGACTTCCCTGCGGTTCGGTGTCCCCGCGCGCCCGCCGAAGCGCGTGCATTTGATGGCGGCCGCCACATTGGCGAAGCGGATCGCCTCGACCTCGCCGCTTCTCTCGCCGAGCGCCAGCGTAAAGGCGCCGTGCCAGATGTCGCCGGCGCCGAGCGTGTCTACCACCTCCACTTCGAAGGCGGGAACCCTGCGCGCCGTGTTTTCGTCGAGATAGAGGACGCCGTGCGGCCCATCGGTGACGCAGAGCCATGCCGGCGTGTGCTTCGCGGCTTCCACCAGCGCCTTCTCCAGATCGTCGATGCCGACAAGATCGCGCAGTCCCTGGGCGGAAAAGGCGACGTGGGAAGCGGCCCGCAAGGCCTCCGCCGCTTCGGCGATGGGCGGCTCTGCATCGAGCACGCCTGGACGGGATCGCGCGCTCGCCGCCGAAAGCAGCGCGGCCGCGCCTTGTGGCCAGCGCGTGTCGGCAAGCGCCGCATCGAAATCGCGGGGCATGGCCTCTTCCAGCCAGCCGGCATCGAAGCTCAGCTTCGGATCGCGGAAATTCACGATCTGCCGCTCGCCCGCGGCATCGACGAAAACCGAGGAGAAGGACGATCGCCCACCCGGAAAGCGCCGCGCCAGCGCGCAGTCCACACCCTCGGCCTCCAAATCCGCCACGATCATCGATCCTATCGGATCGTCGCCGAGTCGCGCCGCCAGCCGGGCCGTGCCGCCGAGACGTGCGACGGCCACCGCCGCATTCGCGCCGCAGCCGCCGCCGACGATCGCAGCGTCCTTCGCGCGATGCTTTTCCGCGCGCACCGGCATTTCGTCCAGCAGGAAGACGAAATCGACCACGGCGACACCGGCGATGAGGATTGTGGCCATCGGGACAGATGCTGGAGGCGCTTCACTGCGCGGAACGGGTGACGGCGCGACGATAGCGGGTCTTATATAAGTTACAAGACTCATTCGGTGGTCCTGCAGGCTTTCGTCAGCAGTGGCCACCGACGCCGCGGCATTGCCCTTGCCCGGTGGAAAAGGCGCGCATACCTATGGCGTCGACAATTGCGAAGCGAATTCCGCCATGCCCGTCGCCCACCTCGAAGATCGCGCCATCCTCGCCATCTCCGGCCCCGACGCCGAACATTTCCTGCAGAACCTGATCACGACGGATATTTCGGGCCTGAGGGAGCATGAGGCGCTGCCGGGCGCGCTTCTCTCGCCGCAGGGCAAGATCCTGTTCGACTTCCTCATTTCACGCACGGGAGATGGCGCGTTCCGTCTCGAATGCCGCGCCGACATCGCGGAGGATTTCATGCGGCGGCTGATGCTCTACCGGCTGCGGGCCAAGGTCGAAATCGACGTTGCGACGGTGCCCGTCGCCGTCATCTGGGATGACGCAAATGCACCAGACGATCGACCGGCGCTGTCCGACAGCCGGTTTCGTGGCCAGGTCTTCCGGCGCTACGATCCGCCCTTGCCGGATGCGGATGCCGCGCCCGAACAATGGAACGCCCGCCGCATCGCTCGCGGTATCGCACAGAGCGGCGGGGATTATGCGCTCGGCGATGCCTTCCCGCACGACGTCCTGCTCGACCAAATGGGCGGCGTCGGCTTCCAGAAGGGCTGCTATGTCGGCCAGGAAGTCGTGTCGCGCATGCAGCACCGGGGAACGGCGCGGCGACGCGTGCTCATCGTCCATGGCGAGCGTCCCCTCCCCGCTCCGGGCGCCGAAATCTCCGTTGGCGACCGCGCCATCGGCACGCTTGGTTCGGTGTCCGGGCGCGAAGGCCTCGCCATCGTCAGGATCGACCGCGTGAAGGACGCCATGGATCGCGGCGAGGCCATCATGGCAGCGGATGTCCCGATCGCGCTGGCCATCCCGGAATGGGCGAAGTTCACCTGGCCGGCGTCGGCGAGCGCCGAATCCGGAAGCGCCTGATGCCGGATCGTGAGGGGGCGCCGCCGCGTGCATGGCAGCGCATGCTTTCCGGACGGCGGCTCGACCTGCTCGACCCGTCGCCGCTCGATATCGAGATCGCCGACATCGCGCACGGCCTCGCCCGCGTCGCGCGCTGGAACGGCCAGACCTTCGGCGACCACGCCTTTTCCGTGGCGCAGCATTCGCTCTTTGTCGAGGAGATATTCACGTCGCTTGAGCCAAAAGCCTCTTCCGGCGACAGGCTGGCGGCACTACTGCACGACGCGGCGGAATATGTGATCGGCGACATGATCTCGCCGTTCAAATCCGCCGTTGGCGGCGGCTACAAGGAGGTGGAGCGGCGGCTCCAGCACGCCATCCATATCCGCTTCGGCCTCCCGTCCGAGGCCCCGGAGGCGTGCCGCAAGGCGATCAAGCGCGCGGACCAGATCGCCGCCTATTTCGAGGCGACGGAACTCGCCGGCTTTTCCGTGACGGAGGCTGTGCGCTATTTCGGCCGCCCGCGCGGCATCGCGCCCGGACGCTTCGACTTCACGCCGCGCTCGGTCAAGAGCGTGGAAAGGACTTTTCTGAAGCGCTTTGCCGCGCTCGACGGATCGCGCACGCCGACGCGGGATTAACGGCATCTTATCCGGTTGCCGGGCAATACTGCCGCCTCACGAAAAGCGGGGCAGCAGTCGAAACGCGCGTCCCGTGGCAACAGAGAACCACCGTGCGCATATCGGCCCTATACAGCCCGATCCATCGCGTCTCGCACGAACAGCTGCTGGGCTCCTTGTGCCTGCTCTTTGCCGTCGCTGCCTTTGCCATCGCGCCGGCGAACTGCGCCATCTTCGTTTTCCAGTACGCGGTGGAAATGTCGGTGGCGGTGCCCCTCATGGGGCTTCTGGTGTTCTGCTTCCTCGCAGCCCGTGAACGGCCGCTCGCGCCATTGGCCGGACTGCGGATCGTGCTTGCGGAGAGATTCGTGCGGGTTGCGGTGGTCACGGTCTATGCGCTGCTCGGCCTTGCCGCGTTCACGACATTCAAGTTCCACCTGCCGGATATCGTCCCCTACTACGCGGACAGGTGGCTGGCGGACATCGACGAGCGCATCCATTGCGGAGCGCCATGGCAGTTCCTCCACCGTCATTCGCCGGTCTGGGCGGCTGCGGTCGTCGAATTCGCCTATATCAAGCTCTGGTTCGCGGAATGGTTCGGAATGCTGATGTTCGCGGCGGCGTCGCCGAAAGGACGCGTGCGGACGCATTACCTGTGGGCGTTCGCGCTGACGATGTTCCTGATCGGAACGGTCCTTGCCACGCTATTCTCATCGGTCGGCCCCATCCTCTACGATCATTTCAATCCGGGCGGACGCTTCGCGGGCCTCGTTCCAGCGCTGATGGCCAGCCCGCACAACATGCATGTCCTTAGCTACTCGGCGTATCTTCTCTCCAGCTACAATTCCGGCCAGCCGAGCTTTGGAACCGGCATCTCCGCCATGCCAAGCGTGCATGTCGCGATCGCCGTTCTGAATGCCTGGTACCTGACCCGGCTGAACCGCTGGCTCGGCGCACTTGGCTGGCTTTTCGCAGCCGTGATCCTTTTCGGATCGGTCTATACGGGATGGCACTACGCCGTCGACGGCTACGTGTCGTTCCTGGCCGTCACCCTGATCTGGTGGCTCTCTCGCCGCGTTCTTCGCGGATCCGGCGAAGAGGCCTAGGCCTCACCGACCCTGCCGTTCCAAGCGGTCGATGAACCATTGCGTAAGGCGGGCCCAGACCTGGTCCTTCTCGCCGGAATCCTCGCAGCCGTGGTCGAGGTTCGGGTTGTCGTTGACCTCGATGACGAACACGCCGTCGGGCGTTTCCTTCAAATCGACGCCGTAAAGCCCGTCGCCGATGCAGCGGGCCGCACGAACCGCTGAATCGATCACCGCCGGCGGCGTGTTCTGAAGCGTGAAGGTGCGGAAGCCGCCCTCGTCGGGCCTGCCGCGCCGGTCGTGGTTGACGATCTGCCAATGCTTCTTGGCCATCAGATACTGCACGGCGAACAGCGGCTCGCCGCCGAGCACGCCGATGCGCCAGTCGAATTCGGTCGGCATGTACTTCTGCGCGATCAGGAGATCGGAATCCTCGAGCCACAGCTCCGCCAGCCGCTTCAGTTCCTCGAAGCTCGCCGCCTTCTTGACGCCGCGCGAAAAGGCGCTGTCCGGTATCTTCAGCACCAGCGGAAATCCGAGCGTCTGCGCCGCCATTTCAAGGTCCCCCATGCCCGAGATCATGACGGTCGGCGGCACGGGCACCTTGTTGTAGTTCATCAATTCGTTGAGGTAGACCTTATTGGTGCAGCGGATCATCGACAGCGGATCGTCGATCACCGGCATGCCTTCCTGCTGCGCGCGGCGCGCGAAGCGGTAGGTGTGGTTGGCGATGGTCGTGGTCTCGCGGATGAAGAGCGCGTCGTAGTTCGCGAGCTTCGCCAGATCCTTTCGGGTGATCGGCTCGACTTCCACGCCCATCTTCTCCGCGATCCTCGACCAGTGCTTGAGCGACTGGATGCTCGAGGGCGGAAGCACCTCATGCGGATCGATCAGCGTGGCGAAGCTGTAGCGGGCCGAGGTTCGCGCCTTGGTGTCGCGCCATTCGCGGCGCGTGTAATTCTCCAGCCCTTCCAGGAAACGCGGCTTCTCGGCCGGCGCGATCCGCGCCAGCGGCAAGAGGCCGATCCTCGTTATCGACGCCCATTCGCCGTCCTTGACCTTGACCTCCAGCGCCGGCGCCCGGAACCAGTCGAAGAGAAGGCGGCAGAAGCGGTCGAGCGCCTTTACCGGCCCATTGCCGAAGAACACCGTGATCGAGGGCGGAAAGCTGCCGCCGAGTTCCTTGCGGCATTTGTTGAGCGCCTGCTCGAGCTCCGGCAGGGTGCTTTCGTAGAGCTTGTGCTCGGAGAGATCGATCATCGTCTCCACCGTCGGGATCACCCGATGCCCGCGCGAACTGGCAAGCAGCGAGGCGTAGTATCCCCGGCTCTGATAGGCGTAGCTGTTGGAGAGGTTGATGACCTTGGGCCGCTGGCTCTGGAACAGCGCCGGATGGGCGAGATAATCCCGGTTCGTAATGATCTTGTGCGGTGTGGCGAATTGGTCGAGATCGCTTTGCCTGCCTGTCAGGATGACCCAGGTCATTGTCGCTTTCCTAGAATGACGGCAGCGCGCAGTCCTTCCCGGCCGTACTGCGCCATGGCCATGAAAATGGAATGAGGGATCGGAATGCTCGCGGCGTCCGCCTTGGTCTCGCCGCGCTCGTCCTCCACCCAGGGGTCGTGCAGGATGATATGGTCGCCGTCGTCGCCGATTGCGAGCACCCAGTGCGGCACCTTCTTGCCGA
This sequence comes from Rhizobiaceae bacterium, assembly GCA_051959385.1. Taxonomy (GTDB): domain Bacteria; phylum Pseudomonadota; class Alphaproteobacteria; order Rhizobiales; family Rhizobiaceae; genus Mesorhizobium_L. The sequence continues at coordinate 5,501 of JBQCFH010000100.1, forward strand.
ACATGATGAACCCGCTCACCAGCACCATGACCAGACGTCCCTCGGCGAGCGCCCGGCGAATGTCGTCGAGCACGAAATTGCGGTACTCGACGGGAATGCCGTAGGTGTCGGCGCGGTTGCGGAAATCGACCTGAGCCAGTTCCATGACCCGGCGCTTCTCGTCGCTGCGGACCGACTGCAGGAAGAGCGCTCCGAAGAACGAGACGATGATCTGCGGCGCAAGCCCATGCTCGTAGGCGGCCACGGCCAGCCCGAAGGGCTCGCAGCCGCCCGGCCCCGACATCATGAAGATCGTCGTCGCCTCGCGCCAGAGCCTGACCTCCATTACCGCGTCGGCGACGAAGCCCGGCTCGAAGGCGGCCTTGGCCATTAGAAGGCAGGCCGGCCCGCAGGTGAACTCCTCGGTCTGCTCGTAATAGGGCACCGTGGTTGCAAAAGGCACGTCACCGCGCAGCATCTTCTCGTAGCGCAGCGCGGTTGCCCCGTCCTCATAATAGTCCGGCTCCTGGCCGATGCGGCGGTAGCCGTTCTTTTCGTAAAGGGTGATGGCGCGCGGATTGTCCTCTCGCACCTCCAGCCGAAGGATCAGCCGGTCGTTTTCGTAGGCCGCGTCTTCCGCGGCCTGGAGTAGCCTCTTGCCGATGCCTTGCCCGGCCGCATTCTCCGCTGAGGCGATCGAATAGAGCCGCGCCACCCCGCTGCCCCTCCGGTAAAGCACGACGCAATAGCCGGCGAGACCGCCCTCGCGCTCCGCGACCAGCACCGCGGCCGTATCGCTCTCGATCAGCAGGCGAAACGAACGGCGCGAGATGCGGTCGGTGCTGAAGGCCGCATTCTCTATTGCCAGGAGAGCGTCTATGTCGGCAGCAAGCGCGGCGCGGATTCGGACGTTCATGCTTGAACGGTAATTCCGTGAAGGAAGAAAGCCAAATGCCCAGGCGAGCCGCCTGCGTGTCGCCTTCTTCCGCGCAAGCATCCGGCGCTACGCTCTCCAATTTTGGCCAAATTGTGGCGAAGCCATGGGAGCCCTGTGAGCGCGGCTTCACGGAGGAACAAACCGCATCCGAGGGCCGTGATGCAACCGGCCGGCGCTCGCGAGGTTGTTCCGGAGCCGGTAACTGCTAAACCATACTTCACGATCGATCGACCCATTCAAGCTCGCGAAAGGGAGTTGGCTCATGGAAGCCGCGACGACCCACATTATCGATGCGGCGCAGTCGGCAGTCCAGGTGGCAAGCGGTATCGTAATCGCCTACGCATTCTCCATTGTCGGCGCGATCGTCATCCTGGTGCTCGGCTATCTCGCCGCCGGGTTCGCCGAGCGCTGGACCTTCGCCGGGCTTGGCAGGGTGCACGGATTCGACGAGACGCTGCGCCTGTTCATCTCCAAGGTGCTTCGCTATGCCATCCTGATCCTCGTCGGCGTCACCGTGCTCGCCCAGTTCGGCGTCCAGACCGCCAGCATCATCGCAACGCTCGGCGCCGCCGGCATCGCCATCGGCCTTGCCCTCCAGGGCACGCTGCAGAACATCGCTTCCGGCATCATGCTGCTCGTGCTGCGGCCTTTCCGGGTCGGCGAATACATCACGGTCGGCAGCATTTCGGGAACGGTTCTGGAGATCGGTCTGTTCGCGACCGAGTTGAGAACCTGGGACGGCCTTTACGTCATGGCCCCCAACAACCAGCTCTGGAACGCCGCCGTCACCAACTACAGCCGCAATCCGCGGCGCCTGGAGGAGTGCACGATCGGCATCGGATACCATGACGATACCGGGCTGGCCATGCGCCTCCTGGCCGATCTCGCCCGTCGTGAGAAACGCATCCTGGAGGACCCGGCGCCGATCGTCTACGTGAAGGATCTCGGCACCAGCGCGATCGAGCTGGTGCTACGCTACTGGACTGCCTCCTCCGATTCCTGGGCGACGAAGGTCGATATGATGAAGGCCATCCGCGACACCTTCGCCGAAAGCGGCATTTCGATGTTCGTGCCGCAGCGCGAACTGGTGCTGAGCGGCACGCCGACAGCGCCCAAGGGGAATGCGAAACCCGCGGGACCCACCTGGAACGAGCCGGGCGAAAGCGAGAGCGGCGGACGCGGGCGAACGGCGGGCCGTTCCTGAGCCGCACCGCAGCGTCAGCTCGGCTGGCCGGCCAGCAATTGGCTATAGGCAAGCTTGGCGAGCACCTTGAGCTTGTCTTCCGGAGCCGCCCCGGCGACGGCGCAGCCATAGCCGTCGTCGATCCAGTAGAAGGCGCGCGCGCCGTCCTCCTGCATGAAACGGAAGCCCGTGTCGGCCCGCCCGGGGTCGTCCGTCACATAGAGCGAGACGCGGGCGCCGCTGGCGTCCTGGTACATGAACTGCGCCGCCGTCCGGTGCGCCGCCGGCAGCAGCCGGCCGCCGACCAGGCTGTATCCCTCGCTGGTGAAGTCCGGAGCTACCAGGCGCAGGCCGACACGCTTCGACAGCCAGCCGACGAGGTGATCCTTCTGGTCCGCGCCGACCTCGACCACATGCAGTTTCTCGGCGGCGTAGATGACATGCGCCGCGATCGCCCGGTCGGCGATCTGCGCGCCTGTTTCGCTGCCCGGCGGCGGCAAGGTCAGCCTCGCCACCGCATAACCGCCGATCCCTCCCACCGCAAGGATCACCGCGGCGGCAAGCGAGCGCCAAAGCACTCCGGACGCGGCGGTACGCCGGTCGGCGCGCGCCGCGGTCGCGCTAAGACGGGACGGGACTTCTTCCTGGAGTACGCCTGCGAAAGCCGCTCGCAGCGCCTCGGCGTTCTGGCGATAGCGGCCGAGCTTCGCCATCATCTCGGGATTCCGCTCCAGCCATTGCTCGAACGCGGCCGCCTCGTCGTCCGGCAACTCGCCGTCGAGGGCGAGATGGATGTCCCGTTCGGAGAATTCTTTCTGCATCAATCAACAACCCTGATCGACCTGCGTCGCGTCGTATCGTCGAGAAGCGCGCGCAATTCCTCGCGCCCGCGCGACACCCGCGACATCAGCGTTCCGGCGGGTATGCCGAGCACATCCGCCGCTTCCGCGTAGCTCAGTCCTTCCACGGTCACCAGCACCAGGGCGGCTCGCCGGTCGGCGCCGATCGATTGCAGCGCCTCGACGACATCACGAGCGGCAAGGGCATCGAGTTGCGACGGCTCCGAAGCGACCGCGCCTGCGTCCTCATATGAAACCGGGAACGCTTCACCCCTCCGCCTGATCCTCCGCGTCTGGTCCACGAACAGATGATGCATGATCGTGAACAGCCAGCGGCGCGGGCTGTCGCCCGTCTGCCAGTTGTCGAGACGGCGCAACGCCCGCTCCAGACAATCCTGGACCAGGTCGTCGGCAGCGTCGCGGTCGCGCAAAAGCGCCCGCGCATAGCGCCTCAGACGCGGGATTTCCGCGAGTATCGCGTTGCGCTTGTCGATCATAGCCTGCCCGGCGGCGGCACCCCTCAACGGATCCAGGCAACGACCCTTCGGCCCAATTCGACTTCTGTCAATGCCGTCAACGCCTAAGGCCCGTCTTTTATTCCGACGCGCACATGCATCAGGAAAATTGAACCGTTCCTCGCAACCTATTCGTTTGATTGGCCGCCGGATACAATTAGGATTGCCGCTCCCCACCGGAGATCCCCGCATGAGCACCGCCAACGCCGCCCGTCCAACGATCAGCTTTCCCTGGCTGGTGATTATCTGCGGCTGCCTCATCGCCGGGATCAATTTCGGCCCGCGCTCGGCAATGGGCTTCTTCCAGCTGCCGCTGCTCGCCGACCGGGGCTGGGATCGGACGACCTTCGGCCTGGCGATGGCGATCCAGAACCTGCTCTGGGGCCTCGGCCAGCCTATCTTCGGCGCGATCGCCGACCGCTATGGCACCTGGCGCGTCCTGACGCTCTCGGCTGTCATCTATGCGGCGGGCCTCGTGCTGATGGCGACCGCCAATACGCCCGAGATGCTCAATCTCGGCGCCGGCGTGCTGGTCGGCCTCGGCGTCGCGGGCGGCTCCTTCGGTATCGTCCTGTCTTCGTTCGCGCGCAACGTGTCGGCGGAGAGGCGCAGCTTCGTCTTCGGCCTCGGCACGGCGGCGGGTTCGGCCGGCATGTTCCTCTTCGCGCCGATCAGCCAAGGGCTGATCGAGGCCTATGGCTGGATGAACGCGCTTTTCTATCTCGCCGCCGCCATGCTCGTCGTTCCGCTCCTGGCGATACCGCTCGCCGGCAACGCCAAGACCGGGCAGGTGTCCCAGGCCGTGGCCGAACAGTCCATGCGCGAAGCCCTGCGCGAAGCCTTCGGCCACCGCTCGTTCCTGCTCCTGACCGCCGGGTTCTTCGTCTGCGGTTTCCAGCTCGCCTTCATCACCGTGCATTTCCCGGCCTATCTCGGAGATATCGGCATCGAGCCGCGCTACGCGGTCATCTCGCTGGCGCTGATCGGCTTCTTCAACATCATTGGCTCGCTCGCTTCCGGCTATATCGGCCAGCGTTATTCGAAGCGGATCTTCCTCGCGCTCATCTATCTGGCGCGGGCCGTTGCCGTTACCTTATTCATCCTGTTGCCGCCGTCGCCCGCCAGCGTCATCGCCTTTGCCGTGGTCACGGGGCTATTGTGGCTCGCCACGGTGGCGCCGACCAACGGGCTGGTGGCGCTCATGTTCGGCACGCGTCATCTCGGCATGCTTGGCGGCGTGGTCTTTCTCTCCCACCAGATCGGCTCGTTCCTCGGTGTCTGGCTCGGCGGCTACCTGCGCGACTCTTTCGGCAGCTATGACGGCGTATGGTCGCTAAGCGTGGCGCTCGCCGTCTTAGCGGCGATCGTGCACTGGCCGATCGCGGAAAAGCCGGTTCCGCGACTGGAACTCGCGGCCGCCGAGTAGGCGCTCAGGCACCTGCGCGGCCGGCAAGGTTCTCGGCCGGAAAGATCGAGCAGGTCTCGGTGCCGAAGGCGAGCAGCTTGCCGTCCCTGTCCTTCAGCGTCGCCTCCGAGACGGCGAGCGTGCGGCCCTTGTGGATGACGCGCCCCTCGCACACGACCTCGCCGGTGCGCGGCGTGATCGGCCGCGTCAGGTTCACCTTGAACTCGGCCGTCGTGTACGCCTCGCCCTTCTTGAGCATGGTATGCACCGCGCAGCCCAGCGCCGAATCGAGCACGGCGGCCGCCCAGCCGCCATGCACGCTGCCGAGCGGGTTGAGATGGTTTTCGTTGGGCAGCCCGCGAAAGACCGCCCTGCCCTCGGAAACCTCGGTGAGCGCGAAGTTCAGCCGGCCCGCCATCGACGGGGCGGGATAGAGGCCGTCCACGACGCGCTGGAGCAGTTCGAGGCCTGAAAACTCGACGAGATCGGCAGCCGGGATCGTGCCGAAACCGAGGCGCGAGACCCGGCCGGGATAAAGCTCCACT
>JBQCFH010000101.1:0-6635 GCA_051959385.1 Rhizobiaceae bacterium
CGGTCGTCCTCGCGCAGCACGAGTTCTCGCACAACTACGAGGGGGAGCGGTGTTAGGCGATCCGCTTCGCCCCGGTTAAGTATTATAATGTGCGCGTGGCTGCGTGAACGTAAAGTGGTACTTGACGTTCACGCTGCCTCGCGATAGTTTGCCGTTCGGTTTCAGTCCTGCGCACGACGTGCGGATTACGACGAGGGGAATCGAGTGATTCTGTCGTTTCGCAATCGCGCGCTTGAGCGATTCTGGGAAAAGAATGATGCCCGCGGATTGAATCCGCAACATGTCCGCAAGATTGAGCTGATCCTGAATATGCTGGATAGGGCGGTTCGGCCGGAAGATATGAACCTTGCGAAGCTCAGATTTCACAAATTGGCGGGTGAGAGTCCGCCAAGATGGTCGGTCTGGGTCAATGGCAACTGGCGCATTACGTTTGCGTTTGATGGCGAAGACGCGGTTGCCGTCGATTATGAGGACTACCATTAGCAAGATGAGCGAAAAGCGCCAAACCCGCCGTGATCCGAACCGGCCGCCCGTACATCCCGGCGCGATCATCAACGAGATCGTGCTGGAGGGAGACAGCCCCTCCAAAGTGCAACTGGCCGCGGCGCTCGGCATTTCCCGGCAGATGCTGCATGGAATTCTGACCGAAAAGCATGGAGTCACCGCCGAAATGGCGGTGAAGCTCGGTCATGTGCTGGGCAACGGCCCCGGCATCTGGTTGCGCATGCAGCAGGCCTATGACCTGTGGCACGCCGAGCGAAATGTCGACAGGTCGAAGCTCACGGTGCTGCACCCGCCGAGGGCCGCCTGAGCGCGGATGCTCACGGCGTCAGATCGATCGTCTCCATGGTGTGGCCGACGCAGATGGCGCAGCAATCGTGGCAGGTGCGGTCGTTGTCAGGCCCGACGCCATAGGCGAGACTGTCGTTGCCGTTGATCCACGCCCCGTAGCAGATGCGCTCGCCCGGTGTGCAGGAGATCGTCACTTCCTTTATGGCGCCGGGATCGAGCAGATAGACCTTGTCGTCGCCCGGCCAGACGGTCCCATTGCCGTGCAGTTCGATGGCGACGGGGCGCGTATGTTCGTTTTCGAGCACGAAGCCCATGTCGGCGGCGCAAGCGGCGCCCGCCGTCGCCAGGACGAGCGCCGCCGCCAGTCCGGAGCGATCGCGAAAAGTTCTGAGGGAAAGCATGCGATGGTCCAGTCTTACCGTTGTCCAGTTGGTTGTGATGACGCCTTTTTCGGACGGCGCCATCGGAGCCGGACAACGTTAAGAAGAGCTTTCCCGCCGGGATTAGGGAGCCGCATCCGCCCTCCCCGGAAATCACTTCAAGCGGCGTGGTTTCCGGAGTCTAAATCAGCCCGCGCCTGGCGAGGTTCCGCATCAGCGCCCCTGCCCCGAAATCCCAGGGCGGACACTCCGTCGAAAGCCGCACCACGTTCATCAGCGTGCCGAGCGCAGGCGTCGAGATCGACACGACGTCGCCGACCTTGTGGGTAAAGCCCTCGCCCGGCACGTCGCGGTCCTCGACCGGCGCGAAGAGCGTGCCGAGATAGAGCATGAAACCGTCCGGATACTGATGATGCCGTCCGGTCGCCTGCCGAACGAGGTCGAGGGGGTCGCGGCTGATCTCCTTCATGGAGGAGTGGCCGTTGAGGACGAAGCCGTCTTCCCCTTCCACGATCAGTTCGAGTTCCGCCCGTCGGACATCGTCCATGCCGAAGCCGTCATCGAAGAGCCGGATGAACGGGCCGATGGCAGAGGAGGCGTTGTTGTCCTTGGCCTTCCCGAGCAGCAGCGCCGAGCGGCCTTCCACGTCGCGCAGATTGACATCGTTGCCGAGGGTGGCGCCCTTGACGCGGCCCTTGCCGTCGACGGCAAGCACGATCTCCGGCTCGGGATTGTTCCATCTGGAGATCGGATGCAGGCCGACCGATGCGCCCCATCCCACCGAGGACATGGGCTGGGCCTTGGAAAAAACCTCGGCGTCGGGGCCGATACCGACCTCCAGATATTGCGACCAGAGACCCTCCTCGATGAGTGCCGTCTTGACCTTCGCCGCCTCCTCCGAGCCCGGGACCAGGTTGCGCAAACTGTCGCCGATGATCGCTGCGACGCGCTCGCGGATGTCGCGCGCGCGCTTCGGATCGCCGGCGGCGCGCTCCTCGATGACGCGCTCGATCATCGAGCGGGCGAAGGTCACGCCGCAGGCCTTGACGGCCTGCAGGTCGCAGGGCGCCAGCAGCCGACGCGAGGCTTCCGGCCCAGGCTCGAAGGAGGCCGCCGCGATGTCCTCGACCGCGCCGAGGTCATCCCCGTCCTTGCCGCGCACGAACTCCGCCGGATCATCGGCCTCCAGGAGATCGCGCATGGTCGGGAACTCGCGGCTGGTGATGTCGAAAAGCCTGCCGTCGCGCATGGTCACGAGCGCTGGGCCGCCCACGTCGCTTCGCCAGACACGCCCGACCAGGCATCCTTCCCCTCTCTCCGGCATGAGCCGCAAACCGTCCATTTTCTTCTTCCTCCATCGCAACAGACGCCGGCGCGGCGCCGGTTGCGGCCGGCAGCCTGCCCTTCACAGCCGCTCTTCTATCAGCGAACAGGCGTGCGTGAATTGCCTTTTCGCGCCGCCCCGTCTTTGCGAGCGAATTTCCTCCAAGGCGGCCTCATTTCGAGGCAGGATTTCTAGCCATTGAGCCGTGTTGTACTATGATCGCGCCCAGGCCTATAAGCGATCATTTACCAGGGAGAACCGCCATGAGCCTTCGCATCAACGATACCGCGCCGGACTTCACCGCCGAGTCGACCGATGGCGAGATCCGCTTCCACGACTGGATCGGCGACGGCTACGCCGTACTGTTCAGCCACCCCAAGGACTTCACCCCGATCTGCACGACAGAGCTCGGCTACATGGCCGGCCTGAAGGGCGAATTCGAGAAGCGCAACGCCAAGATCATCGGCATTTCCGTCGATCCAGTCGAGAGCCACAACAAGTGGAAGTCCGACATCGAGACGGCGACCGGCCACAAGGTCAACTATCCGATGATCGGCGACAAGGACCTGAAGGTCGCCAAGCTCTACGACATGCTGCCGGCTTCCGCAGGCGACAGTTCCGAAGGCCGCACGCCGGCCGACAACCAGACGGTGCGCACCGTCTTCGTCGTCGGCCCGGACAAGAAGGTGAAGCTGACGCTCACCTATCCGATGACGACGGGGCGCAACTTCGAGGAGATACTGCGCGCGCTCGATTCCATCCAGCTTACCGCCAAGTACAAGGTATCGACGCCGGCGAGCTGGAAACCGGGCGAGGACGTGGCGCTGACCGCCGCCGTCTCCGACGAGGAGGCGAACGAGAAGTTCGGCGGCTTCAAGGCCGTGCTGCCCTATCTCAGGATGGTCAAGGCGCCGAAAAACTGAGTTCGTCTGCCGTTGTCCCGGTTTCCGGAACGAGCTCCCGGCCTTGCCTTCGGCAGGCCAGGGGACGGGCGCCGTGCGAACCGGAAGACCGGGACGGCGCGCTGCCCCGGTTTACATTTCACCTCTGCCGTGACATCGCAGCGACCGGCGGCGCCGGGTCGCCTGCCGGAAAGCGGACTTCACGCAGGGACAGGACGTGCCGAAGGGATTTCTCCGCCATCGCGTGACCCTTCTTTCGCTGGGACTGGCCGCCACGACGCTGGTGGCGTTCGCGGCCTGGCTCGGCGCCATGCGGACCGGAGAGCGCCACGCGCGCGCCGCGCTCGACAGTCAGCTTCAGGTGCTCAAGCGCTCGGTCGAAAGCGAAATCGAGCGCTTCCGCTACCTGCCGGCCGTGGTGGCGCGCGACGGGCGCATCCGCGCGGCGCTGGCCGACGGGACGCTGGACAAGCTGCTGGCCGCCGACCGCTACCTCCTCTCGGTGCGCAATGATTCCCGCGCCGACGCGCTTTACGTGATGAAGCCGGACGGGCTGACGATCGCGGCGTCGAACTATGGCCTGCCTTCCAGCTTCGTCGGCGAGAACTACCGCTTCCGTCCCTATTTCCGCGACGCGCTCGCGACCGGTTCCGGCCGCTATTACGCGGTGGGCGTAACCACCGGCCTGCCCGGCTATTTCCTTGCCTCGGTCATCCGCGAGGGAGAGCGCATCGCCGGCGTCGCGGTGGTCAAGGTCGACATGTCGGCCGTCGAGCAGGGCTGGCGGCAGACCGGCACGCTCGCCGCGATCACCGACAATAACGGGGTCGTCTTCCTTTCCGGCCTGCCGGACTGGAAATACCGGCCGCTGCATCCGCTCGGCCAGACGGCGTTGGCCGCCATCGCCGCCGCCCGCAAATATGACGGGGTCGATCTGGCCGCATCGAAGCCGATTTTCGCCGATGAGGAGCCGCGCGCCGACGACACCGCCGTGATCGGGCCTGGCCGCCGGCACCTGCTGCGCTCCGTCAGGATCGAGCCGGATGGCTGGCGCCTATGGGCCGCGGCCAGCCAGGCGCCCATCCGCGCCACGGCCAATCTGGTGGCGATGCTGGCGATGCTCGCGGGACTGCTGGCGTCCGGAACCGTGCTCTACTGGCGCCAGCGGCGTCACCTGATCCGCGCCAAGCTCGAGGCGCATGACCGGCTCGAGCAGCGCGTCGCCGAGCGCACCGCCGAGCTCAACCGCGAGGTGGAGGAGCGCCGCCGCGCGGAAAAGCAGCTTCGCGACACGCAAGCCACGCTGATCCATACCGCCAAGCTCGCCGCGCTCGGCCGCATGTCGGCGGCGATCGCGCATGAAGTCAGCCAGCCGCTCGCAGCGATGGAGAACACGCTTGCCTCGACCGGCCTGCTCGCCGAGCGTGGCGAGAACGAGCGGGTAATGGCAAAGGTGGCGACGGCGCGCGAGATCGTGCGGCGCATCCAGCGCACCGTGAAGCACCTGAAATCCTTCGCCCGCAACGAACCCGGCCGCCGCGAACCTGTCGCGGTCGGGCGATGCATTGCGGCGGCGGTGGAGCTTGCCGCGCACCGCGCCGAGGCGGCAGGCGTGGCGATCGCGGTCGCGCCGGTCGGCGCGGAGCTTCGCGCGCTTGCGGAATCTACGCGCCTGGAACAGGTCGTGCTCACCCTGCTTCTGAACGCGGTCGACGCCGTCGCAGGGCGTGAGGATCCAGCCGTGGCCGTGGAGGCCGCCGGCGATGGCGACCGGGTCCGGATCATCGTGGCCGACAACGGCGCGGGCATTCCCGAAACGCTGCGCGAACGCATCGCCGAACCCTTCTTCACCACCAAGGAAACCGGCGAGGGTCTGGGGCTCGGCCTCGCCATTGCACGCGCGATCGTCGCCGAATATGGCGGCGCGCTCGACTTCGCCGCGCGCGAAGGCGGCGGCACGCGCTTCACCGTCACCATGCCCGCCGCGCCGGCGGAAGCATTGGCGGAGGCCGCCGAATGAGCCGGGGGCGCGTGCTGTTCGTGGACGACGAGACGCAACTGAGGGAATCCGCCCGCGAGTGGCTTTCGCTGAGCGGCTTCGCCGTCGATGCGGCGGCCGACGCCCGAACGGCCCTTCGCCTGCTGCGCGCCGGCGATTTCGAGGCCCTGGTAACCGACATACGCATGCCCGGCACGGACGGCATGGCCCTGATGCGCGACGCGCGCGAGGCCGATCCCTCCCTGCCCGTCATCCTGCTGACCGGCCATGGCGACGTGGCGCTCGCGGTGGAGGCGATGCGCGGCGGCGCGCACGACTTCCTCGAAAAGCCCTATGACGCCGATCATCTGGTCGCCGTCATCGACCGCGCCGTCGCCGCCCGCCGCCTGGACGCCGAATTGGAGCGCCTGCGTACCCGGCGGGGCGCAGAGGCGATGCTGGAGGAAAGGCTGATCGGGAACACGATTGCCGCCGTCGAGTTGCGGCGACGGCTGGGGCAGCTTGCCGAAATCGACGTCGATGTTCTGGTCTTCGGCGAAACGGGCGCTGGCAAGGAAGTCGCCGCGCGCGCGCTCCACGATTTCGGCAAGCGCCGGGCACGGCCCTTCGTGGCGCTGAACTGCGCCGCCATCCCGGAAAGCGTGTTCGAGAGCGAGTTGTTCGGCCACGACAAGGGCGCCTTCACCGGAGCCGGCCAGCAACGTGTCGGCCGCATCGAGCACGCCCATGGCGGCACGGTTTTCCTCGACGAGATCGACTCCATGCCGCCGGCACTGCAGACGAAGCTCCTGCGCGTGATCCAGGAACGTGTCGTCGAACCGCTCGGCTCGAACCGGCAGGTGGCGGTGGATGTCCGCTTCATCGCCTCGACGAAGCTCGATCTGAAGGCGGAGAGCGAGGCCGGGCGGTTTCGAAGCGACCTTTATTTCCGGCTGGCGACGGTGGAGATCGACATCCCGCCGCTACGCGCCCGGCGCGACGACATCCCGCTGCTTTTCCGGTATTTCGCCCACGAGGCGGCGCGGCGGCACGGGCTGGCGGACCGGATGCCGGATGCCGCCCTGCTCGCTGAGCTTGCCGCCGCCGACTGGCCGGGCAATGTGCGTGAATTGCGCGCCGCGGCGGAGCGCTACGCGCTCGGACTGCCGCTTGCCGGGCGCGGCGGCGCCGGCGGCGCGGCTGTCAATGGCGCGCGGCTGCCCGACCGCGTCGCGGCCTACGAAGCGAGTCTGATCCGG